>JAGLQD010000321.1 GCA_023136985.1 Candidatus Sabulitectum sp.
AAGAATCACATAAATCATGCAGAAGTTGCGATTCCGGTGCCATATCAATGGCGTCAGCCATTATGCTGCCCAGTGAAACAGCAGACATAATGCCTCCTCTGGAGGCAAGGATCACCATTTCGTAAATAACCGATGCAGCGGAGATATCATCGCTCCATACAAGGGAAGCGCTGTCCTGGTCAGTGTGATTAAACACGGATAACAGTGCGGTATCAGTCATGCTGAGACCACTGTTAACAGGGCTGTGTATGGTAAATCTATCCAGAGTCTGCTCCATAAGATCGAGTGTGGTCTGGAGCTCTATGCCGTTTTCTTCCCTGAGGTCGGCAAGGTGCCTTCTTGCTGCAATATAGTTTCCAAAAGTTAGATCCTTCTCGATCCGGATCCATTCCTGGGCCGGAGAACCATCACTCATGAAATCGATCACACCGCCGAAGGCAACTTCCTGTTCGAATTCGCCGGCAATGGCCCTGAGTTGCTCTGCTGCCTGTGCAATGCTCTGATTTCTGTAGACAACCGCCATATCGTCCATATATGAGGTCTCTCCAAGTATGTACTGTATAGCAGCGTCAGCCCCCTGCTCACCGTGGACAAAGCGTGCTTTCAGCAGAACAAAGCTCGGCATGATAGTAAGCCATTCTTCAGGCATTGCAGAGAAGAGGGATTCAGCCCGGTCAAGGCATATCCGAACCATTGGTGTATTGCCTTCAGCCATGAACTGGTATGCAAGTCGGTTGTATGAACTCACATAATTCCTGGCGATCTGTATTGCCTGATCATCCTTAAAAACACTCTCGTCTTGAATACCTGTTGCCAGGTACTGCTCGGCAAGAGCCCATCCCAGCTCAGTATCAACCATTCGCGTTACCGGTCTGTCCATAACTCTGAAAGCGATTCCCTGCATCTGCAGATAATCCTCCACATAGCTTCTGTTTTCTCCGGATACAGTTCCAGCGATCATGATCTCTCTACCGTGAACATCTCTGTTCCCGATCATGTCAATAAGAAGAAGATCCTGCATTGGAACAGATCCCTGGCTGCCTCTTCCCATTGCAGGTACAGGAATGCTCAGTTCTCCGTCTGCAAGCGCCCATGGCCATGCTCCGTTGAAAGTATCATCCAGTATCTGCCTGTCTATCTGGCCGGATTCCGGTAATCCTTCCGATGAAACATGAAAGAAGTTAGGTCCCCAGATGAACACCGGCTGCATATTCTCTATGACATCCATGGAATAACTCAGCAGATCAGGATCTTTTATAACCAGCTGTTTCACATACCATTCGGTGTTCATCAAGCTCAGGTTGGAGATGATCACATCTCTTCTTACACCCAGAACTCCCTGGGCGAACCAGAGCGGAAATGTATCATTGTCACCGTTGGTAATTATTACGGCATTCTCGGGACAGGACTCCAGCAGGTTGATTCCGTAGTCTCGAGCTACATAGTCACCGGATCTGTCACAGTGATGCCAGTTCATACCCAGAGAGATCATCGGGAGGATCAGCATGAGCCAGGCGGCATTCCTTGCACCTCTGCTCTTCGCAGAACTGAACAGAGAACCAAGTCCGATCATTGAAAGTACTGCAAAGAAAATGAAGGAAGCACCGAAGAAATAGTCTCGCTCCCTGACTTCGCCCAGAGCGGTACCTTCCGGGCCTGTCTTGAAATTCAGATAGATGATGAAAGCCAGACTGGCCATAATAAACGAGAGACCGATCACAAGAAGAAGATCCTTTCGTCTCCTTCCGATAACAACCAGGCCCGCAAGTGCCAGAACCGCATTGCCAAGCCAGAGGAAAGCCCACGCAACGCCTCCGGGAACACCTATTGCTTCTGTCCAGGCCTCCGGTCTTCCTATCTGCCAGGAGAGGTATTCAGCATACAGCCCCAGCTGGTCTTTGAAAGGGCCTTTCCTGCTCAGCACCGAGACCTGACCGTATTGCTTTCTTTCAATAGCCTCTTTGAACTCAGTCCATACTGATGGATTCGTCTCATTGATCTCCGGATTCTGAATTGCCCGGAGAGGCATGTAAAGGTGTATACTGAAGGCAAGGATCATCAGACCGAAGAACAAGACCAGAAAACCGGGAGACTTCCACTCGAAAGCTTTTTTTCTGAACGCATACAAAAGGTACATTGCAATGATCGGAAATGTTACTATAAGAGCGCTTAAGTGGTTGCCTATGGCAAGTGTCATCAGATAACCGGTAAGGAGAAGCTGCCTTCCAGCAGGTTCACCTTTAAGCCGTTTTTCAATCCACAGATCAAAAACCCATAGGATAAGCAGAGAAAGAAGACCAGCCATGGCATATGTCTCTGTGGCATTGTTGTTTCTCCATACCGTATAACTGAAAGCTGCCATGAGTGATCCTGCAACAGAAACAGGTCTGTAAAGCCATGGCTCGAATTTAAGCCTTGCACTCCACCGCTGTATCAGTCTGGCAACAAGACCGATGGTAACAGTTCCAGCAAGAGCGCACATAAGATTAACCCTGGCCGCTATGGAAGGAATAAATCCGAAAAGAATGGTACTTACCCGTCCGAGAAGAACGAAAAATGGAACACCGGGAGGATGTGGGATTCCAACAACCCAGGAACATGTAATGTATTCCCCGCTATCCCAAAAACTTACAGAAGGCGCAAGTGTGATGACATAAACAATAAAAGCGGTAAGAGCTGCAGCTAATGCAATAACTCGATCAGTGGTGAACGCACCTTTAATATTCACTTTTTCCCCCTGGGATGTGACTGCATGTAAACACCTTTCAATCTTTCGGTTGTCAGATGTGTGTATATCTGTGTTGTTCCTATCCCCGCATGGCCAAGCAGTTCCTGAACGGTTCTTATGTCGGCTCCTCCATTAAGAAGATGTGTTGCAAAACTGTGTCTGAAAGTATGCGGCGTGGCTCCTGCTGCCCTTGCCGCTCCTTCAACTCCTATGGAAACAATACGCCTGATATCTCTCGGGTCAAGCCTGCGACCTCTGATGCTGATGAACAGGGTACCAGGATCGTCTTCTTTCAAGAATTCCCTGCGGTGTTCAAGCCACTTCTCCAGGTATTTCGATGTTCCGGATGGAATGGGAACAATTCTTTCCCTTCTGCCCTTGCCCATTACTTTAACTGTATCTGCAACTGTATTAGTATTCAAAACAAGAAGGGAAGCAGCTTCCGCTGCCCTGAGCCCTGCACCGTAAAGCAGTTCAACAACCGCCCTGTTGCGAATCCCCAGGGAAGTGGATACATCATAAACTCCTAGAACACTTTTGACTTCACTTACCCCCAGAAACCCTGGAAGCATCCTTGGTGCCCTGGGAGACTGCAGCAATTGTGCATGATCGTCTTCTGAGCGACCGGTTTCCACAAGCCAGCTGGAGAAAGTGCGGAAGCAACTTACCATTCGGGCAATTGTTCGTGAAGAAATATCTGCAGAAGCACGCTCCATCAAAAATTTGCGCATGGAAACAGCGGAGAAATCTTCTGACAGCGAACCGCCGCTACGGACAAAAGCAGTAAGCTGGGAAACATATGCCTTCACAGTCACAGGAGAGAGCCCTCTGCCGTAATTCAGCTCGTCCCTGAACGATTCCAGGATCAGTCTATCTTCTTCTTGCAACTGGGACAGAACACTCCTTTCTTTCTCTCTTCAAGCAGGGGGAAACCACATCTGGGACATTCTCTTGCAACAGGCTTACTCCACATTGCGAATTCGCAATCAGGATATCTGTCACAGGAGTAGAACAATTTCCCTTTTCTGGATTTCCGCTCAACCAGCTCTCCGGTACAATTTTCCGCTGGACACTTTACGCCCACCGGCACCGGCTGCGTGTTGCCGCATTTCGGGTCGGAACATGAAAGATATCTGCCATATCTTCCTTCTCGCAGGAGCATAATCTTATTGCATTCTGAACACTTAACATCAGTTTTAGAGACCTCTGCTGATTCACCCAGTGGTCGTGTGTATCTGCATGAAGGGAAACCACTGCATGCCAGGAACTTTCCGAATTTACCCATCTTCTCTAAAAGGATTCTGCCACACAAAGGACACTTCTCCGTTGTTTCCTTTATCATGGATGCTTTTATCTCAGGCAGTCGCCTCATGGCTTCCTCTAGAGAAGCAGCAAGTGGAGTGTACAGCTGAGATACAGCCTCCTTGTAGCTCTTTTTGCCAGAGGCTACCAGATCAAGCAACTCTTCCAGTTCAGCTGTAAAACCAACATCAAAAAGGTGAGGAAAAAGTTTCACAAGAAGGTCTGTAGTTACTATTCCAACCTCGGTGGGAAAAAGTTTCTTTTCCTTAAGCACAACATAAGTGCGCTTTTTAAGTGTAGCGATTATTGAAACATATGTTGAAGGTCTTCCGATGGCTTTCTTCTTCATCTCTGAAACAAGTGCAGCCTCGGAGTATCGAGAAAGTGGTTTAGTATATCTTTGTTCTGCAGATACTTCATTAAGATCAACAGCTCCTTTTGCAAGCGATGGGATCTCACTGGTAACTTTTACCTGTCCCGGATCTACCGCAGAAAACCCGGGAGTAACCATCTTCTGGCCTGCAGCTTTGAAAAGAACTTCTGAATCTGAACCTGAGACCAGAACAACAGTTTCCGCAATGATTGAGTTTGCCATCTGGGTGGCTACATAGCGGTTCCAGATCATGGTATAAAGTTTCAGGTGTCTGGAATCAAGGACCCCGGCCATCAATTTCGGAGTACGGTTCACATCAGTTGGTCTTATGGCTTCGTGAGCATCCTGTGCGCCTCCACTGGCTCTGTATCGTCTTGGTTTTGATATGAGCTGGTCTGCCCCCAGATTCTCTCTGATGAAGCTTCGGCAATCTTCTATAGCAGCCGGTTCGATCCGTACCGAGTCAGTACGCATATAAGTGATAAGACCTGTGGTCTCACCTTCAATTTCGAATCCTTCATAAAGATCCTGTGCAATTCGCATTGTAACAGACGGAGGCATAGAGAATCTACCTGAAGCAGCCACCTGAAGAGAACTTGTAATGAAAGGTGGAAGAGGTTTTTTTGTTTTTAGTTTTTCTTCCACAGAGGTGATTTCCCAGACAGCATTCCGGGCGCTGGCTAAAATAGTATCCGCCTGCTCTTTGTCTCCCGGGGAATACTTATCGCCGTCTGCTCTTTTGCCCAGATATTTAAACAACTTCGCCTGAAAGTTAGAGGCAAGCTGACTGAACTCAGCTGTGACCGGCCAGAATTCTCTGGGAACAAAGCTGTTAATTGCCCGCTCCCGCTCTACTATAAGACGAAGTGCAACAGTCTGAACTCTACCTGCACTGAGCCCCTTGCCCACAGTTCTCCAGAGATACGGACTTATCTTGTAACCAACAAGGCGATCCATTACCCGCCTGGCTTGCTGAGCGTCAACCAGATCCATATCGATATCTGAAGCTGCTAAAGACGCGGCTCTTATTGCATCCCTGGTTATGGAATTGAATCTAATTCTCTTGAATGTTATGTCTTTTCCCTGCAGCAGTTTGTAGATATGCCAGCAGATGGCCTCACCCTCGCGGTCAGGATCCGCAGCGAGATAGATCTCTTTGTAGCTGGAGGCTACCTTCCTGAGTTTTGCTACAGCAGTTCGTTTCTGGGGCAGAACCGTATATGTAGGTTCCAGGGTTTCACTGTTTACACCTATCCGATTCAACGGAAGGTCTCTCACATGGCCATAGGAGGCAACCACATCCCAGCCCTTGCCCAGATAGTTTTTTAAACTCTTGGCCTTAGCAGGGGACTCTATAATTACAAGTTTTCTCTTGACATCTCTTGACATTTGTAAAGAACTCCAGTTTTTATCCTTGAGATATGGCTATTCCATATTGGAAAGCCACTGAGTTACAGGGCCTCTGATCGATTCCCAGGAATCGTCTCTGTAGCCTAAGATAGTTTGAAAATGGCTTGGGCTGAGAACACCCTCCACATCAGGAAACGCGTCGTGAACCAGGCTTAATACAATTGCATTCTGATAACGGTTTTCTCTGTATATGACCACGAGCTGATCAATTCCGCTTGGGATCAGCCACAGCGCAACTTCACGCATCAACTCGATCCGTGCACCGCTTTCCTCTGGATGAAGAAGAACAAGAACCCGTACGCTGGTTGTATCGTGATAAACAAGAAGAACACCGTCATCCACAACGATGGGAATAGAGGAAGCAATCAATTCCAACTGGCCGAAAAGAAATTCGCTTTCCGTAACCGGGATATCTGCATCCACATCAGTGGGAGTTGTCTGATGAAAACTGATGGGTTCACTGTTCTCGCCAGGTGTGCAGTCTGCAGGAAGAACAAGAGACATCACGCCATACGGGTCTTCAATTTCAATGGAATCAACAGGAGTTGAAGTGGAATCTGATTGATCTTCAGCGATAAGTGTTGAGTCTGCAGGTGTATCTGATGCCACAAGGATTGAATCTGCAGAAGTTAACTCGACTGCTGAAGAATCAGCATCGGCATCTGCAGCCTCATTAGCATATACTTTTTCACCAAAAAGCCCCATTGGATCCAGAAAGTAAAAAACAGCAGCAAGAGCAAGAACAAAGAGTACAACAGCAGCAACTATTCTGCCTGTGGCGGATTTCTGCTCTTCGGCTTTTTCCGCGTGCTCTTCTTCGGTATCGAATTCAATGCCTTCCTGAGAGTCGGTGCCCATTCCTTCATTAACCCTGTCAACTGTTTTACCTTCATTCGCACAGTGATTGCACACATGAGCGATTCTATCAAAGCAGGTCCTGCATGTAAGCTCGCTGCATGTTCTACACGGTGCAAGTCTTTCTCCGTCAGTGGGAGTTCTTCCGCAGATATGACACCTGTTCGTTGCAAGTATTTCCTCACTTGCTGTTGTTATGATGATTGTTTCTTCATCATCTTCATCATCTTCATCATCAACATCTTCTTCTTTCTCCTTGACATCAACATCAGAATCGTTCTCAATAGCTTGATCCGCATAATCATGCATGTTGTCTACAACTACAGTATCCTCCGACTCTTTTTCGTCTTCGACTGACGAGCCATCGGATTTGACTTCATCCACCTTTTCCTCATCAGTTGTTTTCTCGGGAATTGTTCCATCCTCAAGCCTTGGGAGCAGATCGATATAAGGGTACAGGTCTTTCTGAATTA
>JAGLQD010000322.1 GCA_023136985.1 Candidatus Sabulitectum sp.
GAGAATAGAAGCCATTCTTCCAGTTTCAGGGTAAGTAACATCCTGCCCTGTGATCCTGGCTTCTCGTGCAGCTTCTTTTTTCTTTTCTCTGGCACTCTTAAGGATCTCTTCAATTTCAGGATCACCGGGATATTCGAACAGATATTCCTCGAACAGCTCTATAGAGCGGTTCCAGTTACTGTTCTCGTAGTATATCTCTGCAAGACTCCGTATGGCGATCAGGTTGAGAGGATCGATTGAGATAACCCTTTCAAACACTTCAAGAGCCTCATCATTCAATTTTTCTTCAAGAGCACACCTTCCAAAAACAACATTAACCGAGATGTTCTCCTGCCAGCGCGCCAACCCTTTCCTTGCCACCTCAAGAGCTTCGATATTTCTTCCTGAATGACGAAGCTTGCCAGCTAATCTGACACATAATGCAGGTGTAGGCAGAGAAAGCCAGCTCTGATAGAGGTCCTGGATATCATTTTCAATATGTGGCACTTTCTACTCCTTACAGAATGTATCCATGATGATCCAGCCCTCGCGCAGGTAGGGTTCCTTCCTGTAGCCTGGATTATATATCTCCATGTCCAGAATATACCATACATCGCCTCCATCAAGAACCCTGCTTGTGAAAGAACCTGCATTCAAGTACTCCGGATTACGCCAGACTCCTGTAAGCTGAAATCCCCTCAGACCATTCTGATTGATTGGCTCTACAGACAATCTGGCTCTATCTACCGAATCGGCTGATGCATCATAGAAGAAAAGTCTTGCCATGGCCTCCCGGGCAAGAACGGCGTTTGAATCAGTTAGCTGAGCTTCTGTGGTCAGCATTCTTATGCTGAAGAGAACAAGAGACTCTTCATCAGGCTGCCTCTGGTACTGAACAAATCCATCCTCCGGGGTCCAAATGCGAACAATGAAAGACTTGGGAACATTCAACCTGAAACCAAGCCTGGAAAGACTGTCCATTCTTTCAGGTGAGGTCATACTTGTGCTCACAAAACTTTCGTATACATAATCATGCATCTGATTGTCGTATGCACTCTCCAGCATTTCTGGAAGCCCTGAAGGAATCACTGGTGAAACGGTATCAACAACCACTGCGAAAACCTGCTGATCTATTGCCCATACATTTTCTCCGCTGTGAATACCAGCACCAGCATCCACCAGGGAAGAAGGTATGAGATCAGTTTCTGTCGGGTCCAGAAGAAGAAGAATAACTCTTCTGGCCTTAAGTGTACCCTGGAACTCAGATGTTTCTGCAAAGGAAAAGCTGAAGACTTCCTCGGGGTCCACTGTCTCAACAATCAGATGAAGCTCCTGAAGACCGCCGCCATCAATAAATTCCGTAAGAGAGGAACTGTAGACTACCAGAACACCATTGATAGGTCCGATGGAATCCTGTTTGCAGGATAGGAATAGAAGCGGCAGCAAAAGGAAAAAGAATGATATCTTTGCCATTATGATCTGTTTCTCATCTTCTCAAAGAGCGGTTTCACTGCTTTCAGAACAGTAAGTGCAACCGGCAGGTAATTTACCGTGCTGCTTGCAATAGAAGCAGCGCTTCCGGAATTGATCCTTCTGGTAAGAACCCTGATCTCTGATGCAGTCTGACCCAGTTCCTGACCGGTCTTCTCCATTTCCTGAAGAGTATCAGAAAGAACAGGTGTAATTTGTGAAAGATCGCTTCTGATCTCGCCAAGGGTTCTGTCCATATTCTCTAGAACTTTTTTTGTTCGCCCCATGAGCGTGAACATCATTCCTACTACAAGCCAGAAACTGCATACCCCTACCAGGAGTACTATCGATGTAGCGTTCATATACCATCCCCCTTCGAAGGATTCATTACCTTCTTAGTATAACGATTTCCACACGCCTGTTAAGAGACCTCCCTGCCTGGTCGTCATTGGCAGCTGCAGGTCGTCTCTCTCCAAACCAGATGGGCTCTATTTCTATATTGTAATCGCTGAGTTGATCCTCGAGATAGGCAGCTACATTCAGCGCTCGTTCAGTGGAAAGACCATCGTTAAAACCAAAAGTACCGTCACTGTCTGCATGTCCTTCCACGGAGACAAAGACCCCGGGATTGTTTTTAAGGGTTTGAATCACCCTGTCCAGATCCGGATACTGATCTTCCCGTATATCACCAACAGCATTATCAAAGTAAATAGTTGACATTGACAAACCTTCACGCTCCCGGGCAACGATCATGAACTGGAAAAGGTTAACAGGATCTGTCTCGTAATAAAGATAATTCAAGTCTTCATTCATCTGACGACAGTTAACATCAAGAGGAATACCTCCTCTGACCCTTGTAAGTCCCAGTGTTTCAGGGTCGATCCTGTTTCTATCCATCCACAACTTGTTCACTCTGAAGCTTAAGCTAGCTTCAATTATGTCAACGCTGTCCACAGCACCATAAACTGTTTCAGGTTCAACCATGACCAGTTCAGCATGTCTGGCAGAGATCAGGAAGTCGCCAATACGGTCAAGGGAAGCTTCAAAGTAAAAGTATCCCTCATCCTCATCAACAATTGCAGCAGGCATTCTGACAAGCGAATTATCCTCTGCAACACGGAATAGCCTGAGAAGCCTTAACTCTACATTATTCTGCTCAAGCCAGTACCTTGGAATTCGGAATCCTACGGAAAGATCCCTGATATCCTCCTGTGTAAATGTGGCTCTTGACGGGAAATAGGCGTACAAAACCTGTTTGTCATCAAGTTTGAGTGTGCTGTTCAGCGGTACCTGATCATACTGTGCAACCACAAGCGAATCATTCTGAACATCTCTGTTTGCCCACAAACTGATCTCTGTAAGATCTGTTCCTGTTTCCCATACCCGTCTGTCAACAAGTGGAGGCAGAGGAACCCTTGGTTCATTCTCGAGCCACTCAGTTCCGCCGAACCTGAAAGTAATACCACCGCGGTGTCTGCCCCATGTTGATTGCAGATCGTTGATCGGAAGGGCAAAAGCATAGTCGAATGAAATTGGAACAGCTCCTTCATACCTGGCGGTCAAGCCAGCGGAGAACTCTGATGTTTTTCCAAGAGTTCTTGCACGATAGCCAGCCCTGAAACCCAGAGTTGATGAAGAGCCAAACCACTTTTCCAGCCCGAAGGCCAAGTCTACATCTGTTTCCCCGTCTACATCATCCATGGACCACTCGACCTGAACAACAGGCGTTATAAATCGGGGATAGAAAGCTGCACCAAGAGAAAGCTCTATGGGTAGAACATCCTCTTCACCAATGCCCATATCAGGCGCGATGAGGTTTCTGGCAACTCCTGCGAGAGTAACCCTTCTGCCAAGCTCCGCCTGGAAGCCGAAATCAGCAGAAATGGCTTTTGCCCGAAGACCATTGGATGTAAAAAGAGGATCGTATGAGGTGAACTCATTATCAACATAATCTCTGAATATGTAGCGACCCGAAAAACCGAAAGAAATCGGAAATATTCCCGGTCTGAATGCCAGTGCAAGGATCCCCTCTCCCTGAGTACACTGATCTGAAGCATCAAGAATATCCATCCCAAGACCGAAAGCTGAGAATTTGGTAACCGGTTGAACATATCCCAGTGCTCCGTAGTTAATGGAATTCAAGTCCATATTGGGATACAAGCTGGTGTACTCTGTTCCCACCATCATTCGTCCTGATCTGAGAAGACCTGCAGGATTCCACCACGCAGCCCATGCATCATCTGCAAGAGCGATGAAGGCTCCTGCCATTCCCATTGCTCTGGCGCCTGGGTAAAGAACATCCCCATAAACTGACGAGGTCAGAAAAAGCATCAATACAACAATTGTTATCTTGCTACGCATACTGTTCCAGTCACCTCCCCTGCAGGAGCGGAAGCGTGAAAAATGTAAACACCGGAAGGCAACGAAGCTCCCATATTATCACAACCATCCCATACAGGCTCTGCATTTGAAATGTTTCTTACAGGAACACCCTCAATATTAAGAACAACCAGATCGATCACAGCACCCTGGGCTGAAGGCCACACGAAGGAAGCCATGTCGTTAACTCCATCTCCGTTGGGGGTAAACGGTGTGGGTATAACTGTCATTCCAGGCGAAAAGCTCCTGATCAACCCGATATCAAACTCGGTATACATGCTTTCCTGAACAGTTACTGTATCAGAGAAAATAATGTATGGATCCACATCGACCTGGAGTGGGACGGCTCCTACAGGAACCTCCTCAAAGTAGTAATACCCGATGTTGTCAGTAACAGCAGTCACACCCAGGCCGAAAATAACTACAACGATATCCTTCAGATCGTGGCCGGTATAAATATCAGTGACGGTACCGCCCAGGGATCCCGTTGGCCCCTGAGCTGTTGCTGAAGCCATATTGCTGTATGCACTCTCGCCATCAGGATCACTGTAAACACAGGTGGCCCAATAGTAGTACCCGATTCCATTAACAACCTGAGAATCCACCCAGGATAATGTATCTGTTGGAAACTCCGCTATATGATCCGGTTCAGGG
>JAGLQD010000323.1 GCA_023136985.1 Candidatus Sabulitectum sp.
GAGGAATATGGGGTAGCCCATGACACGAATATGGAAACAACGGTAAAAAAGTGGGGAAACAGTCTAGCAATCAGAATTCCGAAAATGATTGCAGAAGAACTGTGCATTAAGAACAACGCAAAGGTTGATCTTCATACTGAGAAAGGCACTCTTGTAGTAAAATCAGTAGAGATCGTTTATAATCTGGATTCTCTTCTTGAAAAGGTGACTGATGAGAATCTTCACGATGAGACGGACACCGGTGAAAGCGTTGGACGAGAAGAATGGTAAAACTGGCACTCCCACCCGGTCGTGGTGAATTAGTCTGGATTTCTTTTAGCCCTCAAGCGGGTCATGAACAAGCAGGAAGAAGACCTGCATTAATTCTTTCTCCCCGAAAATACAATTCACGAATTGGGCTGGCTCTCATGTGCCCTGTAACTTCCAAGGTAAAAGGATATCCTTTTGAGGTGCCATTACCAGAGAGCTGCCTGATTGATGGAGTAGTTCTTGCAGACCAGATAAAGAGCCTTGATTGGTGTGCAGGGGAAATAGAATCGATAGAGTTCTTGCCCGAGTCTTTTACAAATATAGTTCTTGGAAAACTAAGAACACTACTATAAATTCACTATCACTACTATCAGATTCCTGTATCGTTTGTGCATTAACGATTCTGCCCATAATCTTTTTGATAGCCTTGAACGAATTGAACCAAGTAAAGCACATACAGGTAGTTACGCAGTATCAGAAACTACATCCGGTGAGTATAATCTGGAGGATTCTTCCTTTAATCGGATAAGTCATATCAACCTTGCATGATGAGCAAATTGACACATAATTGTTAACAGCTATTCTTCTGAATTTATGTGCATAAATTGCAAAGTTTGCTAATTTATGTATTTTGCGTATATTAGCAACAATGTTCTAGTTATGAACATCACCGGGCTTCTTTTATGTCGTCGTGAAGATTCGGTAATATTGATGATGGCATAAAACGAAAGAGATACAATGAATTTGTACGTAGGAAACCTCTCCTGGGGCGTAGATGATGACTCACTTAGAACATTCTTCGAGAGCTATGGCGAAGTAACTGATGCAAGAGTTATCACAGACAGAGAAACCGGGCGCAGCCGTGGATTCGGTTTTGTAGAAATGCCTGATGAGGCCGCAAGAAAAGCAATCGCAGATGGTGATAGCAAAGAACTCGACGGAAGAGCTCTCAAAATCAATGAAGCTAAGCCTCGTGAAGAAAGACCATCACGCTACTAATCGTGTTTACATAGAGAAAGGGGCGGCTCAAATGAGTCGCCCCTTTTTTTCAACTAATACTGATTCAGTATCCAATATTGGTTTACGAAATTACTTAAGTTTCATTTCAGCGACAAAATCATCTATGGCTGTCATCTCAAGATCCGAAGAGTTACCCTTTGACTTCTTGATGATTCTCATTGCCAATTTCTCAATAGGATTCATCTTTTCCCAGTAGATTTCACTACCAAAAAGCTTCTTTGAGATCGCGTGATTGTGTACGTCGTTACCAAAAAGCTTGAGATATCCCCTGCCTGCTTTGCCGGTGTCTCCTGAACAGATATACAGTCCAATTTTCTTCTTGAGGAGCTCTTCCCTGTTCTTCTCGCAGAAAGCAGACATCTCCCGTTGAATTTTCTCCACATAGACTGAGGCACCCAGAACTACAGTGCTGAATGGCTTGATATCAAAATCAGGTGATTCCTTGAGATTAACGAATTCAGTTTCCAGCGATGCCTTTTCTTTCAAAATACCAGCACATTTTTCAGCTGTACCATGCTTCGTGGTATAAAGAATAACTGCACTCATGGCTGCTCCTTTAACGGTGTGGCCCTACTGCACGGTAGTTATCCGGCGGCAGTGAATCCACTGCCATGTAGCCTTCGGGTACTGAACCGGTAAATTCATAGATGATCGTGTTGCCTGACTGTGTTCTCCAAACCTCTATGATGAACGGTGGTGGGTTAACTACATCCCATGAAGTACCATCAGGTGATCTTCGCCAGCATCTGGAAAGCCAGGGTCTTAAGGTGGGCAGATCTCTGTCTACAACCATGTACTGCACATTGTGGTCCTGGAGATAAGGCCAGAGGAGCATCTCGTAATCGTTGGGCCAGGCAAGAGTTGGTTTCCGGTAGACCCAGTGAAACAGCTCAACATTGGGATAGGTGCATACCCAGGCAGAGTCTGAGGCGTTCTCACCGATCCACACTGCTGCCTCTCTGGCTTCAGATGCCCTGGCTCCGCTGTCTGACTGCATCACCTTGATGAATGGAGCAGCAAGGATCAAAACACATACCAGTACTATCCAGTATAGAAGTATTCTTCCCTTTGGCCTTTGAATTATTTCTTTGAAACCCACAGCTCCCATTCCCACAACCGCAGGAACGGCTATTGTAAGATACCTGCCGGCATGCTGATGAAGAACAAGTGCTGCAAGCACAGGCCCTATGGCCAGCAGTGGAAGAAGCATTTTCCGTCGGGTCTTTAGAGAAAGAAGAGCAATCATTCCGGGAACCATGAAGATCACCAGAGTGGGCTGACCGAAGATCTCTCCTCTGTGGGTACTGCCAAGAGTGAACGGCTCTATGACCCGCAAGACACCAGCACCAAGATACTTCGCAACCGCAACCGGACCCTGATTATTCCACATGTCTGAAGGGGATGGTGCTGTTTTCCGAACACTCCAGGCGGACCAGTGATTTTCGTTAAGAAGAAACTGACCGTTCTGGCTGTGAGTGGGGCTGCCGAATTCATTGAAATTCCGTATAAGCCAGGGCGATACAATGATCAGAGCAGTCACTCCACAGAGAACAGCTTTCATCCATTTGTGTTTACCGCCTTTGATGATTACCCACAAACCCATTGCAGGAACCATGAGTACTCCCTGGGTTCTTGTCAGGTAGAGAACACCGGACATAACCCCAAGCAATACTGCTCTCTTCCAGGATATTTCTTTTTTGTCTGCTGCAATCAGGATCAGATAGAATAGAGCAAGGTAAAGCATCAAGCTGTCCGGTTGAGTAGAGAACCAGACAAACGGAGGGTCTAATGCAAGGTAGCCCAGCACCACCAGGGCAGCCTCTCTTCCGAATTGTTTCTTCGCCCAGTAAGCACAGAAGAACATCGCCAGCAGCCCGTGAAGCAACACGACGATCTGCGCCTGTATCATTCCAATACCGGCAATATGAAATACAGGCATGAGCATAAGTGCCATTGCCGGCTGCCTGTTTGCCTCCGGTCTCAGAAACTCTTCTGACTGGTCATAAAGTGTCCACTTCACAAAAGTGGAAAACCCCAGCCCCCTTTTTATGTTGTCTGCAATCAGTATGTGAGAAGCCATACCGTCACCTGCGGGAATAGGATTGTGAAGTATCACCCACCCTCTGACAAGGCCTCCGGTAAGCAGTATTAAAATTGCCGCAAGAAGAAAAGTTTTTTTGCTCATGTCTGGTAATTTACTTTAAAAACCTTCTTGCGGCAAAGCCATGCCTTGACTTGATAAGGTGGTTACCTGTAGAGAATGATGGGAGGTGTAATGTGAAGCTAAGAATTGCAACCTGGAATGTAAACTCTGTAAGAGCAAGAATGCCTGTAATAAAGGACTGGATTGAGAAAGAACAACCGGACGTTCTTTGCATGCAGGAATTGAAAGCCACAGAGGAACAATATCCTTCTGAAGAATTCAGCGAACTGGGGTATCGGTCGGCGGTGAACGGACAGGTCAGGTGGAACGGAGTAGCCATTGTATCCAGATCACCTCTCGTTGATGTTCAAACCGACCTTTCCGGCTACCTGCCGGAGCAGAGCAGAATGATCTCAGCAACAATTGCCGGTATCAGGTGTATCAATGTGTATGTGCCAAATGGCGGCGATGTTGATAACCCCAGATTTCAAGAGAAACTTCGTTACTATGAAATATTGCGAGAATACGCCTTGAGTTTTTCCGGTCCCATTGTAATACTGGGCGATTTCAATGTTGCCCCGGAGCCAATAGACACACACTCCCCGAAAGAGCAGGATGGCACTGTATGCTATCATCCCCTGGAAAGAGAACAGATCAAACAGTTTGCAGAGGCGGGCTTCAACG
>JAGLQD010000324.1 GCA_023136985.1 Candidatus Sabulitectum sp.
CATGAGTTCTTATACGATCTTCTGTAAAGGAAAATGCTGCAATTGTACCGTCAGCAGATAATGCAACATCATACTTTCCAATATTGCTTAGTGGAATTTCTCTAAAGAATCCATCTGGTGAAAGAAAGCATGCATAAGGTTGTCTGTCAGGATGATCCCAGTTATTGCCCCCACTAGGTACTACTCCAACAGATGCATCCCGTGAAATAGAAACAGCTATTGGAATAGCGAGTGCTATCTCACCAATTCTGTTGCCAAATGAATTCAGGAGATGTCCGATGTCCCATGTGTGAAGATTTGTTGGTCTGCTAAGGTTGTCTGGAGCATTCCACCCTGCTGGGTCAACAATCATGTGTTCCCGCCAGTAAAGCTCTCCAGGGAACACGGCATCAGCTTCAATATGAACAGGGTTTCCTGCCGGGTTGAAGAAAGTATGAGTATTTTGAGCAATTGCTGCCCTGACTCTTCTGTCCAGCCAGTACCGGTCTTCCCATGGAATTGATTCGTCTTTAAGTGTTTCTTCCAGCCAAGGCATTGGATAGCCATCTGTGATTGCTGCTTCAAGCTCTTCGATTGTTACTGCTCTGAAGAGTTCAGTTACTTCAAAGTTTTCATATTCGGTGAGGGGTATGGCTGGAATGCCAGAATCTGGAATGTATTCATCTTCCCAGGCCTGCTCAGCCAGTGAGTGCATTCTGTCAATAAGCCCTGTGCTGTTTGCAGTGGATGCCAGCAGGAGAAGGATTCCTGCCTGAAGTGTTCTGATGGCAAGTGCCTTTTTTACTCTACATCCCATTCTGTTCCTCCGATATTTGATAAGATGAATTACATATCTCCAGATACAACATTCTTTCCCAGTCACAGAATATCTTTCAAATTACTCCTTTCCTCTACTATTGCCTGTTGGTTGCGATTAGACCAGTGCGGTTTGGCGGTTGTTGCGAATTTACTGCGAGTATCAGCAAGTATAGGGGGGGGGCAATAGAGAATGTCAATGAGAATTGAATTGATCTCTTTCTGCTAAAGTTCTTCTTCTTCGATTTTGAATAATAGGCAGTCTTGATACGGGGTTAAAGTAACCAGCCCCCGCCTTTCGGCAGGGGCTGGCCTGTTATTTCTGTGATTATTATTCGTGGTTGTTCACCGTTACCTCACAACCAGCTTTGCAGTAAAGGCTGCAGTGTCATGGGACTCAACAATGTCAGGTAAATGCCAGCAGGCACAGTATTACCGGAGGAATAATACCCGCCTCATAGTACTTCATGCATGGGAGGCTATCAACCTGTTCAACAGCGGTGAGGATGCCGGAGCTGGTGAGTCTTGAAAAAAATACAGATTATGGTATTCTATGTAATACAGTATAGATTTTAGTCAAACCATTCCGGAAGGTAAGAAAATGCAAGTCAAGCCTCTGAAGCCCTCTCAGCTGAAATGGACATGTCCAACTGATCTTTTTGAATTCACCAACACCAGTGAACTATCCCCATCAAAAGAAATTGTAGGGCAGGACAGGGCTGTCAGGGCGGTAAAGCTCGGCCTTGAAATACCCAGCAGCGGCTACAATATGTTTGTGACCGGAGTTTCCGGAAGTGGTCGTGAAACAACTGTCAAGCGTATTCTTGATCAGATTGATACAACAACAGATAATCTCACAGATCTTTGCTATGTCTATAACTTTGAGGATTCCACCAGACCAAGAGCCCTTGTTTTTCCCGCTGGAGAAGGGAAGCAGTTCAAGGAAGGGCTGGAGCTATGCGTGGAGCTTCTGCGAAAAAACATACCTGTTGTTCTTAGAAGCGAAAGTACGGCTTCCGAAAAGGGTGCTCTGCTTGAAAGCTTTTCTGAACAGAAAAAAGAGCAGATGGATAAGGCAGAGAAGGCTGCAGTGGAAGCGGGTTTTGCCATGGTCAGCATACCGACAGGGCAGGGGCAGAGCAGACCGGATGTGCTTCCTGTGATCGACGGAAAGCCTCATACCTACGAGCAGTTGCAGCAACTGGTTGCCGAAGAAAAGATCACTCAGGAGAAATTAGTTGAATACAGAAGCCTTCACACGGACCTTTTCAAACTGCTTAGTGCTTCAATAAGGCATGTTCAAGGTATAGAGATCAAGGCTCAGGTAGAGGTGGAAAGACTTTACAGAAGAATACTTAAGCCAACGGTTACTGGAATTCTTGATCGACTTTCCGGTATCGGGGGCAAGGAGTCTGCGGAGTATGTGGAAAATATTGCTGAGACTATTCTTACTAATATCGATGTGTTCTCTTCCAGTGCAGAAGAAGCTGATCCCTA
>JAGLQD010000325.1 GCA_023136985.1 Candidatus Sabulitectum sp.
ACTGGCAATCTGCTGGACTTCCTCATCACTGTAGTCATAGGCTGCGTATGGTTCTTCAATGAAGTTGCCATTCTTATCAACTATGGCAAAATAGACATAGTGATCACTCTGCCAATAGGCCAGCCACATCAGATACAGAGTGTCTCCACTTGGCCCCGGAAGAATATTCATGTAACCGGCACCCAGGTTGGGTGTTTCAATCTCTTTTATAACCAGCACATCACCGGTTTCAGAATCAACCTTGACTAAAGAAAGGACATACCCAGTTACACCAACTCTGGAGTACCTGAGGAAACACCAGAAATTGCCATCTCCGTCCACAGTAACAGATGTAGTCGGACTAAGTAAATCAAGCCCCTGAACAAGTTCAACAGGGGGTATCACAATGTTGCCCTCAAGGTCGTACTGGATGTAGGCCGGTAGATCAAAACCTGCTTTATAGATAATATGCACCCTGTTACCTTCAACACAGATGTTTGAGATCTCATGAATACTGCCGGGAATTGTATCTCTGAATACCTCACCAACTCCAGGCTCAAACACAGCGTAGCAGACTCCACCGGAAATCTCAAATGAAGCATGTATAAGCCCAAGGCTGTCGCTGGAAGCTTCCACCCTTGGACGAATTACATAGGAATCAGGGATCAGAAGGCTGGTAGGTACAAGCTCTGCACCTGAACTGTCCCGAATGGTGTGCCAGGCGGGAGCTCCCACTCTCCAGAATACGGCAACACTCTCTTCATTCACCAGACAACCGGTGGTATAGGTTGATCCAACATTATTTGACACCATGGTTTCTGGAAACAGCACCGTTCCATCCGGCAGATAAACCTTGTAACCTATCCTGCTCTCCTGATTAAACCTGTTCCATGCTTGATGCAATGTATTAGTGCCTGTAACCTGAATGGTTTTGCGCTGTTGACTGCTGTATGACCACATATCTTCAGTGATTATTGGCATACTCCACCCTGGGGCGTGGGTCATCAGAAACAAGCCGGACAGCACAAGTGACGGTAGCATTAGTCCTCCTTCAGAACTCCTGTTCGTGCAGCATCATGCTGACACTGGGGCCAGGGAGCATAACCCGGTATACACCTGCCGAGTTCCCAGATATGAATGTAATTATCCATGGTTCCAAAAACAACCTCTACCATGCCGTCATTGTCAATATCGGCAATTACAAAACCACCCTGAACAGATGCAGGGAGGGTGTATGGAAAGCCAAGGTTATCCAGCAGATCACCGCCACTCGATATCCCAAATACTGCACCCTCCCTGGTGGCTGTAATTACATCCGCATACTGAAATAAATCATGATCATCCAACTCACCAAGTGCTGGGAAAGGGGGACGATTAAATCCAGCGTACTCTTCATATACAAAAGGAAAATCATTCACATGATCTCCATTTTCATTCCACGCAAAGCACTGGTTTTCGGTATTGGCGATAATTCGATCAACCTGGCCAAATGGTGCTTCCCAGTCAGCCATTATGCAATATGGAACATGGTAGGAGTCAAGACCGATATTTCTCTGGCACTCTGCACTTGTTGTCAGATCTCCGGGATCAAGCAGTAGTGCAGGATTCTGTGCTGATGTTGCCATGTCTGTGGGAAGTGCTACAACCTGCCCTTGAGGCAGGGCTCCAACTACAGGAATAGTCCTCCAGGACGCACCTGACCACTCTCTTTCTGTAAGGAATTCGCCAGCATCGTAATCATATACAATACACATCTGTTTCGATTGCATTACCACATTCCACTGAATATTTACAATAATCTCTGGACTGCCGTCACCATTCAGATCCTTAAGCAAGGGCCAGCTTGAAATACCATTTGCATTTCCAGGTATTTCCGGAAGTTGAACTGTTCGAATGGCCATGAGATCATCGTTGACCACATCAAAAACCTGTAGTTCTCTGCCTCGAATAAGTACTATCTCATCCCTTGTTTCAAAGTCTGCCTCATCTGCAAAATCTGCAAGGGCAACGGTATGATCCACTTGCCAGAACCATTCCCCTGAATGAGTAAAACTGCTGATCGGAGTTGTGGAAGTTGTGTTGAAAATCATCAATTCATCCTGACCGTCTACAATTATGTCTGAAAGACCGTCCCCAACCACATTCCCGGCAACCGGGATACTGGGGTAGACTACACCTCCCGGCGTATTGAACATAAAGTAATAACCTGATTCCCAGATCGGTGATCCTGGAGAATCACTCCGAAAAACATGCAGTTGTCTCTCCGTTGCTATTACTACTTCCAGGTCATGACCGGGAGCTCCGTCAAAATCGCAGAGAACCGGGGGAACAATTATGGATTGTACCGTTTGAGTTGGCCAACCTGTTTCGTTTGGGTAGAAATCCACTACTTCAACTTCATTTGAAGCTGAATTGTTCGGCATCCATGAATCAGGAGCAAGACCACCCGGGTCGGCTGCAGACGCCGTAAGAAAGAGTGTTCCGGGAGGTGTAAACCATGTATTGTTCCACTCAAATTCAATGATTGTTTCATCACCGGCAACAAGCCCTGAACATTGAACTGTTACGATGTCAGGAAAGGTGATGCCATCTGTGATTTCAAGAGTAACTGTGAAGGCTCCTGCATCCTGCCAGCCTGCATTCCTGACAGTAGCGGAAAGAATCACCTCACCTGAGCCATTTACACTCATTGTAGAATACAAGTTCATCTCAAGATCTGCAGGACTGATAATAAGATCGCAGCAGTTTCGAAACTTCATCCTGTCACCAATGTCCACAGCTGGATCTCCCAAAAGATTAAACTGAGCCATTGCCCTGATTCCCCCTTCAAGCCCCATAAAAATATCAAGATGCTGTAGTCTCGCTGAAAGAATAGCATCCCCTGTTCTTGGAATACCCCTCTCAAATACGGCGGTCAATATCCCCTCTCCATAGTACTTATAAGAGTAAATAGATGAAGAATTGGATCCGGCAAACACACCAATGGCCCCGCAGTCAGTGTGCTTGATGAATTTCTCAGCCAGACAGTCTGGTGAGAAATCGTAAGTAGGTCTGAAATCGTTTTCATAACACAAACACTCATAGGTATTTATGCTTTCATGCTCAATTGCGGTGTGATTGAATGTTCCGGCAGTACAGCACAGCATTAGCACAAAGGGGGCCCAGTGATCAGGGTCAGGATTTAATGCAAGTACATCAAGGTTATCAAATGTTGAATCAGGCACACCAAAATTTACTTCATTCCAGTTCAACCCTGCTGAAAACAAATGGAAATCGCCATGATCGGAATAGAATGCGATCTGAGATCCTCGTTCAAATACGGTATTGCAGGCATCAACCCAGTCAGCACTGGTCATGCTGCTGCCATCAGGGTTCGGAGGTCTGAAGTTATGGGTATCCTCGCCGTCACCGCAATAGTAGTTGTCCCAGTCATAACCCATCCAGGTGCGAAGTGAGTCGGTCCAGCCAACTGAAGGATCCCAATCATCGAATGTAAACGTACCCTTGTGATCTGTACCGGCAAGCCGCGTGATTCGCCTGCGGTTGGCCAGATTCTCTGGATACGGAAGTTCAGCCTCTGACTCATACGACTCAATCAGATTGAACATGTTCTGGAGAGTCTCTGTCTCAGTTGCAGGAAGTCTACCGACTATCATATCGGGAAGACTTGAGAAAACATCTCGCGGTTCATCAAAAAGCACCAGCCACTCGTCATTTGCTTCCAGTCCAGGTGGAATATTTTCTTTTGCAGGCAGGCAGTGGGCATATGTGGTACAGCCAGGATCATCATGATCACCGATCAGAAGAAGGTAGGTTGGTCTGTCACCAGGGCTGCTCCAGCCCCAGAGAGCCTCTGTGTAATCGCGGATGATGTCTGCGGATATATAATAGTAATCAGAAGTTCCGTAACCTTCTATAATATCTGCAATGTTCACAATCAGCACATCAAAGCTGTTCAGAGAAGCCCGGTACTCTGTAAAGTCATCCACAAAGGTTCCATCAAGACCCGGAGCAACAATTATCACATAGTCGGGAACGAACGGTGGTTCATAAAGAGTGTCTTCATGTCTGAATACACTACCTGCGGGTAATCCCATTGGAATTGGAGCAGGGTCAGGTTCATAGCCGATCAGTCTGTCACCAATAATGTGATCGTAATAACCAAGCCCAGCCTGGTTCCAGACTGGATCAGTTCCCTGAAAATTGACTTTTACTTCAATATCGCTCCATACCCTCAAGCTGTCCTCGGAAGCAAGGTATTGAACGGGATAGACATCAACAATGGCAACACGCTGATCTCGCAGTCTGAACTCACCTGATATCTCTGTGGTTACAGAAGGGTACCATTCTGAAGACAAGTATGCAGAGGAGTCCTTCTCGAAAAATTCATCTATGAAAGTAACTCCCTGCTCATGAACAAGACTGTCGTACGGAGCCGGGTAAACTGGAAGGCATTCAATCATCTCCATACAATTTGCA
>JAGLQD010000326.1 GCA_023136985.1 Candidatus Sabulitectum sp.
GCGGAGACAATGCCATATACGTATGGGGATGGATGAGTGATGTGAATCGCTCACTTTACGGTGAATACGGAAACCCCGTTGGAACGCAGACATGGGAAAGCCTTCTTATGAGGCTGAATGGATCTCTTTCTCTTGAACCGACTACTTTTGGAGCAATAAAGTCCACCCTGGGTCTCTGACCCGAATCGGGGCAGCGATGTTGTTATCGCTGCCCTTCTGAACGGTGTTGAGTCCCAGGTACATTTCCTTCCGGATGTTCTGTGAGTTACACGCACGCAGAGCATCATAACTCTGCTTCATGAATGTTTCATGGAGCAATAATCGAACCCTTGAAAGGGGTGAAGAGATGAAAGTATCAGCATTGGCTATGATACTCCTGGCATGCGTAGCGTTTGCAGCCGAGAGAGTTGTCATGTTCGGAGAATTCACATCAACAGGTTGAGGAAGCTGCGGATCCACAGCAGGCGCTGTGAAGAATTTTATCAACAGCTACGTGACACAGGGGCAGATGGCCCCGATGATCTGGTTTCTCAACGGACCTGGATCAAACGGATTCAACAGTCATTTGTGGAATTCCTACTGGAGTACCGGGTATGTACCAACCTTTGTAGCAGACGGCGTTAATGTCTCTGCAGGGTGGAACCAGTCAACATGGACCAATCATGTAAACAACCGTCTTGCGGTTCCATCATACTTGACCATCGAGGCGAATATGGTAGGGGATGCATCAGGTGGTACCATTACCTATAACATTACAGCTGAACAGGATCTGGGAGCTTCTTCGTTGAAGCTTTACAGTGCGATCGTGCAGTCAAATGAGATTGCAACCTCAGCTTACGGAGTGTACAGCGGACAGACTCTGGCATATATGCCCAAGGTAATGCCCTGTGGTACTGCAGGAACTGCTATTCAGTTCACTGGTCCATATCCCCAGACAGTTCAGGTTGTCAAACCATACACACTGAATCCATCAGTGCATATCTTTGACGAGTTGGATCTGGTTTCTTTCGTGCTCAATACAGGCACAGAGGAAGCAATGAATGCGGCTTTCATGGATGTTCCAGATACAAACAGTTCAGGAGTAGCTTCGGATAATGGAGTTGGGGTATTCAGCGGAGTGCTTTCTGCATGGCCCAATCCCACCACTGGAGCTTTTTCTGTTTCCAGCTCCGTTCCTGCGGGGAAAACCGGGATTGTGGAGATCTTTGATGTTACCGGTCGTTCCATTGAACAGTTCACTGCCGGGTCAGTTCATAACATGAACATTGAAAGAACCGGTGTTTACTTCATACGACTCACTACAAGTTCAGGTGGGACTGTAAGAAGTCAGATAGCTGTTGTAAGGTAGGATATTGTACCGAGTGAGGGGACTCGACCGAGTCCCCTCAAGAAAACTATGGAAAAACAATGAGTCTGGGCTGATCAGCTCCGGGGTTGTCCACAACCCTGCCGATTATTGCGGTATTTTCATCTCCGCATTCCCGCAGAGCAAGAACTGCCTCTTCAGCCTGATCTGCACGGACAGCGGCAAGCAGGCCACCTGATGTCTGCGCATCAAAAAGGATATCAGCGAGATTTTGTCCAACATCAGAATCGATGAAAACATGATCACCGACATACTTTTGATTCTGCGCTGACCCTCCAGGGAAATAATCCTCAACATAGTCCATAACCCCGTGAAAGAGAGGAATTTCTTCTGCATTGAACACAAGACCCACATTTGCCGATCTTGCAAAGGCAAGAGAATGTCCCAGCAGCCCGAAGCCGGTGATGTCTGTCATGGCACTCACATCGTAGTTGTTCAGTACATCACAGGCGTACATGTTCAGTCTCTCCATGGCGGCAATCATGGGCCCCATTATCTCGGGCTTAAGGGGATTTGCCTTGTTTGCAGTGGAAATGATTCCTGATCCAATGGGTTTTGTAATGATTAAAACATCCCCGACTCTTGCATTGGAATTTGTTCTGGCCTTTTCCGGATGGATAATACCGGTAACGCTGAGACCGAATACAACTTCATCCTGCTCCGAGGTATGTCCACCAACCAGAACAACACCTGCTTCTACAAGCTTTTCGCTGGATCCTATCATTATTTCTTCTATTACTTCAACTTCAAGTTTTCCCCCGGGGAAACAGAGGAGATTCATGGCTGTAAGAGCCTTTCCTCCCATTGCCCAGATGTCTGACATGGAGTTGGCTGCTGCAATTCTTCCAAAAGTTCGCGGATCACCCACCACAGGCGAGAAAAAATCTATTGTTTGAACCAGAGCTGTTGTCTCGCTGATTCTGAACACACCTGCGTCATCCATTGTGTCCATTCCCACTATAAGATCAGGACTGAAGACCCTGGGCAGCTTTCCAAGTATTCCCGACAACCTGCCGGGAGCCATTTTGCCTGCTCAACCGGCGCAGGCTGCGTAGTCCATCAGGTTTATGCCTGTAGAACTCATCCGCACCGCTCCACTGATCCTGTCACAGTAGGTACGAGATTTTGTACGCCTGTGAAAATCTCTGCATTCCACACAATTCCCATATCTTCTGCAGGAAGTGTTCGGGCATGGGCAGGTTGTTTTCAATATGCCTCTTTCGTTATTGAGTGAAGAGTGTAATATACTATGATATAGGTTTCATAATATAGGTTTCATAAAACTTTTGCCTTTCGTATATTCTAAAGAATATTAACCATTTATCCACCTGGCAGGTATGATTGAGTCATACTTATTTTTGGTCATTCCGTCTTTTACACACGGGTTTACCCGGGGGAATCTATTCTTCATAGTTTAGACACAATTATTCTGGTATCAGCCCTTCTGATTTGGAGAGAAAATGGGACTTGAATCATTAAGAGATCTGCCTGCGGTTCATGAGATTCTTCCTGGGATTACAACAAAGCTGCCGGGATTGACACCTTCCGCTGTAAAAGAAGCTGCGAGAAAGGGTATTTTATGGGCCAGACAGCTTGTGCTGGATGGCGGAGAACTTCCATCAATAGACTCCGTTGTAGAGAAATGTATTCATATAGGTGAGGTATCTGCAAGGCCTGTGATGGAGAGGGTTATTAACGCCACAGGCGTAGTTCTTCATACCGCTATTGGTAGAGCAAGTCTTCCTCCTGCAGCAGTTGAGGCAGTGAGCAGAGTTGCCAGCGGGTATTCGGTTCTTCAGTGGAACAGGGAAACGGGCAAGAGGGGAAACAGAGATAAGCACATTGAAGGTCTCATAACCGAGCTTACAGGAGCAGAAGATGCAACCCTGGCCAACAACAATGCCGGTGCCACCCTGCTGGTGCTTTCTGCAATGGCTGCAGGTAGAGAGGTAATTGTTTCCCGTGGGCAGCTGGTGGAGATTGGCGGAGCCTTTCGTATCCCCGATGTGATGAAGCAGAGTGGCTGTATCATGGTTGAGGTTGGGTGCACCAACCGCACTCATCTCCGCGATTACGAGAATGCAATAACAGATCAGACGGCAGCCATACTTCGAGTGCATCCTTCAAACTATCTTATCAAAGGTTTTACCAGTGAAGTGCCTCTGGAAGACCTTGTTGCCCTTGGTCGAGAAAGGGGCATTCCGGTTATTGATGATCTGGGAGCGGGGAGCCTGGTTCCTCTGAGCAGATTCGGAATACCATCTGAACCTACCATTGTTCACAGTATCGAAGCCGGTGCTGATGTAGTAACCTGTTCGGGAGACAAACTGATAGGCGGACCTCAGGCTGGTCTTATTCTTGGCAAAAAAGAATTCCTGCAGAAGATAAAGAAACACCCTCTTGCAAGAGCTCTCCGGGTTGGTAAACTGACCATAGCTGCAATAGAGGCATCTCTTCGGGTGTTCCTGGAAGATGATGAGTACATCGCCGCAAACCATCCGGTATACCATTCGTTCTCACGGAAGCCGGAAGAACTGATTGAAAGGGCTGAGGCTATTATTGCTTCGGTGGTGCTTCCTCCTGGCTGCGAAATGAAAGCCGAGAGAATGAGTAGCTATGTGGGCAGTGGCAGCCTTCCTGATTTCGCAATTCCTTCTGCTGGATTTTCTGTTTCCTGTCCGGATCCTGAAGCCCTTCTGAAAGTACTCCGTCTTTCAAGCCCTGCTGTGGCAGCCAGGCTGGAAGAGGGCACTGCAAAATTTGATCTCAGGGCTGTGGCGGAAAAAGAAGATGCTGAACTTGCTTTGCTGATAGGTCAGAGGCTGGAAGAACTATGGGCGTAATAATTGGAACCGCCGGACACATCGATCACGGTAAAAGTACCCTCATGCTTGCCCTTACAGGTGTGGACCCGGACAGACTCAAGGAAGAGAAAGCCAGAGGAATCACTATTGAGCTTGGCTATGTCTTTCTGGAGGATGTTAACGGTGAGTCGATTTCATTCATAGATGTTCCAGGTCATGAAAAGTTTGTAAAGACCATGGTTGCAGGAGTTGCTACAGTTGACTGTTTTCTTCTGGTTGTTTCGGCAGATGAAGGGGTTATGCCACAGACCAGAGAGCATCTGGATATCCTTCGTCTTCTGGAAGTGGACAGGGGAATAGTGGCATTGTCAAAATGTGATCTTGTTGATGATGAACTGATCGAGCTTGCCGAGGAGGAGGTCAGGGAAGCTCTGGAGGGAACCCCTGCAGAATCTGCTCCCATTTTCAGGGTTTCAGCTAAAACAGGGGCAGGCCTTGAAGAACTGAAGCAGGCCCTTCTGGACATGGCAGCAGCAGCAGATAGAAAGAGTTCCAAAGGCAGGTTCAGAATGCCGGTTGACAGAATATTCACACTTAAGGGCTTTGGTACAATTGTATGTGGTACAGGTCTTTCAGGAAAGATAAATCTGGGAGATTCTGTTGAGATTCAGCCTGTAGGTAAAACTTTCCGCGTAAGAGAACTGGGCGTGAATGAGCAAAGACATGCAAAAAATGGTGAAGCTGGCGACAGGATCGCTCTGAATCTGGCAGGGATACGCAAGGAGGATGTTCACCGGGGCAGTGTCGTGGGAGAGGTTGGCTTTTTAAAGACATTAAACAGTCTCGATACTGTTTGTACAATGCTTCAGCGAAACATTGATCTGCTTGTCCGACAGAGAGTAAGATTTCATGTGGGCACAGCAGAGGTCATGGCAAGAGCGATCCCGGTTGAAGGCAGAACTCTTCTCCGGGGCGAGACGGGGTATGTACATTTTCAGCTTGAGCACCCTGTTGTGGCCATGCCGGGAGATCGTTTTGTAATTAGAAGGTATTCGCCGGTTACCACCATTGGCGGTGGAATAATACTTGATACAGGAACACAGAAAGTCCGATCAAGGTTCCGGGAAACCAGACTTACACATCTTGATCTGCTTTCCCACGGAGATCTGGAAGATCTTCTGTTCGAGACCATGGAGGATTCTTCATATCATTTTGTGGAAGCCGGTCAATTTATCGAGAGAACTGGCGCTGAGCCTGTGAATTTCCATCAGGCAGCGGACCTGCTTGTTGAAAAGAGCAGGGCATTCTCTTCCGGCGAAGGCATGGCAAGGCGTCTCATGCTGGTGGCCGCTGTGGAGGATCTGGAGCGCAAAATAATTGGAAGTATTGGTACGATTCACAGAAATATTCCTCTCAGCCCTGGACTTCCATCGGCTTACCTTGCAAGAAAGCTGCCGCCGGATACTCCTGTCTGGATTGTCAGATACTGTCTAATGCGGCTGCAGGAAGATAATAGAGTCGAAAAGCGTGGTGATTTTCTCTGTCTCAGTGATTTCCCGGAACAGCTCTCCGGTAATGTTCGAATTCTTGCCGATCACATTCTTTCAGATATTAACAAGGCAGGTCTTTCAGGATTGAAACTGCCGGTGTCCGGACGAAAGGAAGAAGATATTGATGCTCTCCTTCAGAGAGGGCTTGTTTTCAATCTTTCTGAGAACCTGATAGCAACCGAGGCCGGGGCAAAGAGGGCTCAGCAGATTATTTCCACAGCCTTCGGCGGGGATCCATTCCGGCTTGGAGAACTCAGGGAAGCTCTCGGAGTTTCAAGAAAGATTGCTCTTATGTGGGCGGAAATTCTGGATTCCAGAAATATTACAAGGCGGGATGGCGAGAGCAGACTTCTTGTTTGATACTTTACAGAAGCTCGGATATTTCATATTCTCCCCGTTCAAGCCGTACGAAGAATGTTACATTTTTAATAAAACTTTAGATAGAGGAGTTCTTTGATGAAGATAGCGGTTGTTGGAAGTGGATATGTCGGGCTGGTTGCCGCCGCATGTCTTGCAGAGATGGGAAACACAGTTATTTGCGTCGACAATGACCAGAAGAAAATTGATGGATTGGAAAAGGGTAAACTTCCGATCTACGAACCGGGACTTGATGTTCTGGTTGAAAGAAATGTAAGAGAGAATAGACTCTCTTTTTCCACAGATACCGCCAGTGCTGTGAAAGAGAGCAGAATTGTTTTCATTGCAGTTGGAACCCCGCCTGATGAGGATGGAAGTGCCGATCTTCAGCATGTTCTGGCAGTTTCCGCGGACATCGGGAGATCCATGAACGACTGGAAAATAGTTATCAACAAGAGCACAGTTCCTGTTGGTACTTCAGAGCGTGTGAGAAATGAAATAAGGAAGTACACCGATTTCAGAGTTGATGTTGTAAGTAACCCTGAGTTCCTCAAAGAGGGTGCAGCTATTGATGATTTTATGAAGCCCGACAGGGTGGTTGTGGGTACTGAAAGTGAAGAAGTAGCCGAGATAATGAGAGAGCTTTACTCTCCTTTTGTCCGAACTAATAATCCTATATACATAATGAGCAATCGGTCTGCCGAGCTGACAAAGTATGTGGCTAACAGTCTGCTTGCTACTAAGATCAGCTTCATGAATGAAATAGCAAATCTCTGCGATGTGGTTGGAGCTGATATCAAGGATATCAGAAAGGGAATCGGAAGTGATATTCGAATAGGACCG
>JAGLQD010000327.1 GCA_023136985.1 Candidatus Sabulitectum sp.
GTTCCCGGTTTCTGCAGGCAGGCGTTGGCTATGGAGGCAGCTGCTTCCCTAAAGATGTCAGGGCGCTGCGGCATACGTCAGATGAGTACGGTTATCACCTGGATATCCTTGAATCTGTTACAGAGGTTAACCGCAGACAGAAGAAGGTTATGGGAAGAAAGATCGCCATTGAGTTCGGTGAGGATCTTACAGGAAAGACTTTGGGTATATGGGGACTCTCATTTAAACCCAATACTGATGACATGCGCGATGCTCCTTCGATAGTCATAATAAATGAACTGCTGGAAAGGGGTGCCGTGGTAAAGGTCTATGACCCTGAGGCAACCGAGTACGCAAAAACTATTTTGGGTGATACTGTTGAATTCTGTTCTTCCGGTTATGACGCTCTGGATGGTTCGGATGCTCTTGTTCTGGTCACCGAGTGGACCGAGTTCAGAGAGCCGGATTTTACTCGAATCAAACAGTTGCTTAAGAGTCCTGTTATTTTTGACGGTAGAAATATCTGGAATCCTAAGAAATTGATCGCCACCGGTTTCACTTACTACGGTATAGGAAGAGGTTAGTATGAGCGCATTCAGAGAAAGAATGGCGGACCGGAAAAAGCCCGTAATTGGAGTGATTGGTCTCGGTTATGTAGGCCTTCCACTTGCTATGGAATTTGCTCTTGGTGGATGCGAGGTTATCGGTGTGGATGTGGACGCCGGGAAACTCAAGCATCTCCAGGAACATCACAGTTATCTGAAGCATTTTCCTGACTCTATGATCGCGTCAGCAATGAAAACCGGTCGTCTGCATGCGACTTCAGACTTTTCTTTGCTGAGCGGAGCAGACGCTATTCTTATCGCAGTGCCTACTCCTCTTGGGGTCAGTCGTGATCCCGACTTGAGTTATGTTTTAAATTCTTGTAAGGAAATTGCAAAGTATCTTCAAAAAGGCCAGCTTGTTATTCTTGAATCAACAACTTACCCTGGAACAACCAGAGATGAGATGGTTCCTGTTCTGGAAAAAAGCGGGCTGAAGGCAGGGATTGATTTCCATATTGCATTTTCTCCGGAGAGAGAAGATCCAGGCAACAAGAATTTCAATACCAGAACCATTCCAAAGCTGGTTGGCGGGCTTACAAAAGAATGCACTGAAGCCAGTGTGTATGTCTATGAATTTGCTATTGATAATATTGTAGCCGTGAGTTCACCTGAAGTTGCAGAGATGGCCAAGATAGTGGAAAACACTTACAGGGCAGTAAACATCGCTCTGGTGAATGAGTTGAAAATGCTTGCCCACAGAATGGGAATCGACATATGGGAAGTTATTGATGCTGCTGCAACCAAGCCTTTCGGATTTACCGCATTTTATCCGGGCCCGGGGCTTGGTGGGCATTGCATTCCCATTGATCCCTTCTACCTCACCTGGAAAGCTCATGAGTTCGAGATGTCCACCAAGTTCATTGAACTGGCCGGTGAGATAAACACATCCATGCCATCATATGTTGTTGACAGGATCTGTGATGCTCTTTATACCCATAAGAAGTCCATCAAGGGAAGCAGAATTCTGCTGCTTGGAATGGCGTACAAGCCTGACATTGATGATTACCGCGAGACACCTGCTCTGAAAGTTATGGCAAAGCTTGCGGAAAAGGGAGCTCTTGTAGATTACAATGATCCCTACATACCTTCAATACCGGCATCTACAAGACAGACTCATCTTCAACCAGTTTCAGTTGACCTGTCGGAGAAAATGCTGTCTGAGTATGATTGCGCAGTTGTTATAACAAATCATGCCTGTTATGATTATCAGATGATTGTGAATAAAAGCAGTATAGTGGTGGATACCAGGAATGCCTGTGTCAATGTCAAGGACGGAAAAGAGAAGGTGTTTAAAGCGTGAGATTGTTCTGCTGGGCAGTTGTTTTTTTTGTTTCTTTCGGTCTGGCTGTTGAAGACTATTCCCTGCCGGGAATTAACACAGACGAGATACTGATGCCGGTGAATGTGTGGGGCGAAGTCCGCAACCCGGGCATGCACATGATCCCGTGGGATTCCGACCTGAGAGATGCTCTTTCCGCTGCAGGAGGTCCCACATCCAGTGCAAACCTTTCCTCTGTAAGGATAATACTGCAGGATCTTGACATGGAGTATGATCTCTCAGACTATCTTTCTGGAGATGGTGCTCCACTTCCGGGTATGGAACCCGACGCTACTGTTTATGTTTCAGAGGCCAGTTACGTGTGGTGGAAGGATGTTGTTGATTTCAGCTACAAACTTCTTATCATGGCAAATGTGATTCTGCTAATGAGTAGAACATGAATACTCCCGGATCAGGATATCCTGAGACATTTGATAAGGGTGAAGAGGAATCTCTTGATCTGAGCTTTTATCTGTGGATGCTTTTAAAGGGTAAGTGGATTATCCTCACATTTGTTCTTGCAGGGCTTCTCGCTGCAGGTTATGTGAACAAAACTACTATTCCAGTGTATCGTTCCAGTTCAACTTTCATGTACACAAGCGATAACAGCATGGCCCAGACCCTGGACATGCCCGGTACTTTCTGGTTTCAGATGGACGCTGTCAGAAACGATCAGATACACCTTATAAACAGCCGGATCATGGCAGAACTCGTAGCCGATTCGATTCTTCATTCATCCGATTCAGACAGTATTGTTTCTATTCTGTTTCTGGGTAATGTACCGGATCAGGCTTACCTTAGAAATGCTCTCGTTGGAGTTGCTCAATCCATGGTGTCTGTGAGCTGGATAAAGGACACGAATTTCTTCGTATTGAGCGGTACCGGCTACAGCCCGGAGGCTTCAGCTGTTATTACTAATCTGTTTCTCCACGTATACAACCGGTGGAACCAGCGTCAGGCAAGAGGAGAGAACACAGAGATAAGGCTTTTCCTTGAAGAGCAGCTGGAAAACACAGCCACTCAGCTGGAGCTGTCGGAGAATGCCCTTCTTAGCTTTAAGGAAGACAACAGTATTACAGACATTGATACTGAAACAAGGAACCTGATAAGCACTCTTGCAAATTTTGAAACACAGGCACGCACAGCTTCAACCAATGCAGCAGCAGCCAGAGTCAGACGGGATTATCTCACAGGGCTTCTAAGTCAACAGAGGGAAACAGTAGTTGGAGATATTACAGACTCAAACAGCGAGTACATCCGGCAGATACAGGGCGATCTGGCAAGGTATGAGAGTGCAAGAGCGGCGCTGCTTGCAGATGGAGCTGACCTCTATTCAGAACCGGTTCTGGCAATGGAGCAACGCATTGATACTCTCAGAGATGAACTCGAGGGAGCTCTTCGAGAAGTTTCAGGAATGAACTATCCTGTGAATCCGGAACAGGGTATAGAGGGTCTCGTTTCTTCAATTGCAGCAGCTGAAGGAGAATTCAGGTCAAGCAGAGCCCGGGAACAGGCCCTGAGAGTTGTTGTAAATGATCTGTCCTCCGGTCTTTCAGATCTACCGGAGTTTCAGTATGAATTGATTGCTCTCGAGCGCAACAGAAGAGTTAACGAGAACATATATATTCTTCTGCGAACCCGTTATGAAGAGGTTAAGATAGCCGAGATAGGGCAGATGGGTAATGTTACCATTGTAGACTCGGCTCTTCCAGGCGGTATGATAAAACCTACCACAAGAAGAAACCTTATCATGGGAATAATGGTAGGCACTGCCTCGGGTATAGGGCTTGTCTTCCTGATCAGTCAAATGGATAAATCAATACGCAATCCTGAACATCTCGAAAGGCTTGGGATTCCTCTTGTAGGAGTGATCCCGAAATTTTCACAGAAGACTGAATCGGATAATATCCCTCTTACTATAATTGAACACTCAAAGTCTCCCAATGCTGAGGCTTTTCGTGATCTTCGAACCAGTCTGTCATTCTCCAGGCCCGATAAGCCTATCAGGATACTTCTAGTAACAAGTTCAGGGCCAAGAGAGGGGAAATCGAGTGTTTCGGCGAACCTTGCTGTGGCTGAAGCAGAGGCTGGAAAGAAAGTAATACTGCTTGATTGTGACCTTAGAAGACCCACGGTTAACAAGACATTCGGGTTCAAAAGAAGACCAGGTTTTACTGAATTGATCACAGGCAAGGCTACCATTGATGAAGTTGTAAGAGAGACTGCAGTTGACGGTCTTTCAGTGATCTGCAGCGGTCACATACCCCACAATCCATCAGAAATTATTGAAGCTGCAGCAAAGCAAGGTGTGTTTGGAAAGATTTCGGAGCAGTGTGATCTGCTCATCATTGATACTCCTCCAGCTGCAGTGGTAACTGATGCTGTGGTTATTGCTCCTGTGGTGGATTCAACCATTCTTGTGGCAAGAAGTGGAAAGATTCAGAAGAAGGTTGTGCAGGGAGTCTGGCTGAAACTGGCCAGATCCGGCGGGCATCTTGCAGGTGCTGTTATCAACGGTTTTGACCCGATCAAGACATACACTTCTTACAGCTACTACACA
>JAGLQD010000328.1 GCA_023136985.1 Candidatus Sabulitectum sp.
TAACCGGAAATACCGGCTTAAGGCTGGAGCACTGAACTCCGGCAATCCTGCAATAGTCAAGAGCAGCGGGCCTGGCCAGTCCAAACCCCGTTACACCATCTCCACCGCTGATTACTTTGCTTCCGGTTAGTAAGGTCAGCCATCGATAGGCTTTGGACGATGAACCGAAATGAATCACCCTGTCATAGCCTCTCTGCATATTCAGGATCGACCAGCGTAAAAGCTTAAAGGCTGAACAGGGAGCAGGTGATTGAACTACATTTTCTACTCCTGGCAACCTGCTCCACACAGACTTTGAAGAAGGACCGGATAGAACTGTAACAGTATGTCCAGCTTCGATCAGAGCGGTAACAGCAGGTGTTGCCAGCAGCGAATCTCCGAAAGCATGGGTCTTAACCACCAGGATTCTCATGCAGCGGTCTTTCCAGCTCTGAACCTTTGCAATGAATATCTTAGTGCAATTAGAGCTGCTATTACCAGCGGAATATCAAGAGCAACACGGTGGGGAGTTCCCGAAGCCGTCAGCAGATGCATAAGTATGTAACCTGCTGTTACACCAGCCATGAAGACACTTGACCATCCTCTTCGCACCATTAGTACAATTCCGGCAAAACAGAAGACTCCAACCCAGAAGAAAGAGATCAACCCCAAACCGGTATGCACCGGTGAAAAATGGTTTAATGGAAACGGTTTGAAGAATTCAGTAAACCTGCACGCCGAAAGGTGAAGAAAAACAATGGGGTTAGCTTTGATGAACCTTGACTGCCTGGAATAGAGAATACTGTCCCTCTCAAATTCTGACTCCACAGTAAATGCTGGAAATTCCGCAAGCTCGGCATTCCTCAACCTTGGCAGCCATGTCTCACGCACTGGTCCGTAAAGCATTCTTGCGCCTTCAGTCTCATTAAGAAATGCATCGGTAAATATTCTTCCGTTGAATTCCCACATCTGAACTCCTCCCTGAAGTGGAAGAAGCTGGTATCGACCCATGGTGTTTCTGTTACGGATCACCCACGGGGAAAGAACTGCACCAAAGGCCACGATCAAAAGAAGAAGAGCAGGCACAATCTTTCTGGAAATTTTCCATTTCAAAATAGCGACAACCATGAGCAATGCCACCATTGGGAGCGCAGCTGGTCTGACAAAAAAAGTTACACCCCACAACAGACCGGCGTAGATTCCCCTAGAAATCACCGGCTTCTCCAAAAAACGCAGGGACAAAAGTAAGCCGGTAATGAACAGCAGAGAGAAAAGAGCCTGTGTGGCAGGAATTGCCTGATAGTACAGTTCAAAAGGATCCAGGGCCATGAATAGACCTGCAGCAATATACCATGGCCCTGACAGGAATCTTGAAGCAAGACGCATACCCAGAAAAACCGTGAGCAGCCCCAGCAGAAGTTGAACGCCTATCACTGCAAGAAGATTACCTGGTGAAGTAAGCAAAAAGATAAATGCTTCGAATAATGCGTAACCGGGAACCAGAAAAGTTGTTGGCATTTCAGGTAGCAATGCACCGTAAAATCCCCCGGTTTCCCTGAAGAATTCAAGGCTGGCATCCCGCCTTGGATCCGCATCGTGAAACATGGACTCAGAGAGCATGAATCCCCGACCGGCAAGAATGTTCTCCGCAAGATCTGCCTGCACCATACCCTCCCCGGTAAGGAAGAAGTCATTTGCAGCCAGATAAAAAACTGCCAGTCTGGCCACCAGAGCCAGCAGAATGATGTAGAGTTCTAGTTTTTTCCTCTGCACCAGTCACCGAACCATTCAGAAGTGATCAGCTCAAGCTCTCCAGGCTGTCCGGAAGACCACACATTCCCTGTGGCAGGGTGCATGACGATCTCTGTTGTACCATCACTGCAGAGAGATGTGAATTTGTTAAGATACTTGCTGTTGATCTTTCCAGCCTTGCCAAAGCCCAGCATTCGGTCAGTGGTGACAAGCCCCTGAGATTCCAGCTTCTCCTTCAGTTCACAGCCTAGTGAATTCAACTTGATCCCAGCAGGAAATCGCATGTACTTGTCCGGAAGCACGGCTGAGCGGATCGTTCTAATGCCATACTCCTTTGCAAGAGAAATAATAACTTCCTGTAAAGCGGGCAGGTTGTGCAGATGACGGTGACTGTCCAGTGCAGTCACAACCCCGCCTGTGGAGAGAATCGTTTCAATTTGGGCTGCCCACTCATTTTTTACAGATTCAGCAAGTGAATCAGCCGATTTCATCCATGTGGAAAAACTTTCCGGGAAGTCACTCTCCTTGAGCAGAAAGGGACCCTGACAGCAGTCCAGATGCGCTGCAACGCGGACCCCGCCCATCATGGCCATCATGCTGGCTTCAGCATAACTGCTGCCTGTTGCCATTATACTGATTCTGTTTACATTACCTGCTTCAATGCACTTTTGAATGGCTGCGTTAACATCAGGATGCATCCCTCCGTCATCAATTGTAACCGTAAGTTCTCTCATACTCTCCTCACCTTCAGCATGGTTCTTCTGAAATTTCGGGGTCCCAGAACCGTGCGTATTGTCTTCAGTATTCTTGCCGGATGGGCATAAAATTTCCAGAAGGCATTTCTCTTAAGTTTTTCTATCTGTTCTGGAGTAATTCCTTCCAGATCGTAAACGCTCTTGTGAAAACAGTCAAACTCTGAGTAATCGGCATTTATCAAACCCTTTGACTTTTCCCACAGTTCCGTATGCGGGAAAGGAGTGGTAATATCAAAAAGAGCATCGTCAAATGGTTCACTTGCAGCGAAATCAATTGTTAGCTTCATTTCCTCAACTGTTTCTCCCGGAGCTCCCAGCATGAAGTAACCCTGTACGAATATCCCTTTGGATATACACATTCGCAGGGCTCTTCTTACGCCTTCAACAGTAATACCTTTTCTGTAAATATCATCAAGAACTCTCTGGGAAGCAGACTCAACTCCCATGTTAACCTTGGCAAGGCCGGCACCGACCATTGTGTCCAGAAGCTCTTCTGTAAGAAGGTCTGCTCTGACATTGCAGCACCACTTCAGTTTTAGTCCTTCACTGTTCATCAGAGAACAGATATCAGTTACCCACTGGTGATCTACAATGAAAGTGGAATCTTCAAACATGAACCCGTCTATTGCATACTTTTCCACCAGATGCTTCAGCTCACTCACTATAGATTCAGGAGAACGCTTGCGCATCTTCTTCCCGAATATCTCAGACAATGTCGGCTGGCAGAATGTACAGGTGTAAGGACAGCCACGGGTACCCATAATTGTTGTGCCCTTCAAACCTGGATCAACCCTGTCCATGGAATACCATGTACGAAAGTACTTATCCATATCAAAAATATCTCTGTCTGGAAGAGGAAGAGTGTCGAGGTCCTGGATAAGCAGTCGGCCGGGAACAAGAACAGGCTTCCCGCTCTTCATAAAACATGCACCTGGGATCTTTTCAGGGTCAGTTCCCTGAACAAGCAAGTTGAATGCTATTTCGCCCTCGCCTGCATAGACCAGGTCGGCTCCGGAGGTTTCCAGGGTCTCCACTGGAAGAACTGTTGCATGAGGACCGCCTATGATTAAAGAAGCGTCTGGCGAGTTCTTCCTGATAATTTCACATGCTGTAAGTGCAGCCCTGATCTGCGGGGTCACAACTGTTATGGAAACAGTATCCGGCTTGAATTGAATCAGCATTTCTCTTAAATGCTCAAATGGCTTCTTCTGGAATGACATATCGCAGATGGATGTTTCAGCACCGTTCTGCTTTGCCACCGCAGAGAGCATGGCAATTCCCAGAGGCGGCTGACCCGACGGATATCGAATCTCTGGAAAAACGAAAAGAATCCGCTTCATTCTGTTCACTATTTCCCCTTCCTGCAGCAGCTCCCGAGGGAAACTCCAATTAAAAATACAACATCAACAGGCAAGCGATACCGAACCCCTCCGTGTGCCATGGCATGCACAAGAAGATACAAAACAAAAAGAACAAAGAAAAACACAGCTTCGGGATGAGAGCGGTTACGCCACAGACCAATTACTCCGAACAACAGCAAAGGGTAGAACATAAGGCCTGCAGCTCTGCCCCGTACACCAAGCGTACTGCCTCCCGGGGCAAGAAAACCTTTGGTTCTGTTCCACACCAGCCAGACCATAAGTTTCGGATTACTGAAAACATATTCTTTACCCGCCTGCCCCAGAGCCCTGCTTCTTGCAAGTTCACCGGATATGGAATCAACAGACCGATATTCAAGAAGATGAGTATTATTGACTACAATGTTATCAGGTACAAAAATTCCCTCAACTGCAAGGATCGAAGGATCATTTCTGGTGAGCAGATTAAGAACTCCCTTTGTTGGCATCAGCACAGGCTCACCCATGGATATCCAGTTCCGGACAAGCCATGGTGAAACTGCGATCATGAAACCCGCAGAG
>JAGLQD010000329.1 GCA_023136985.1 Candidatus Sabulitectum sp.
ACTGTTTCCTCCATGCAAGATATGCCAGTTGAAATGGAATAAGAAAAAACGCAGTGGCTCTTATAAGAAAGAAAACTCCTGTGGATATCCCTGCAAGAAGCCCTCTGCTCTCTCCTCTTCCTGCTGCTAAAACATACATGGAAGATATCATCAGCATGGCAAAATGAGCTGTTTCGCTCATGGCATAGGCTGAGTAGTAGACGTAAGGAGGGTAAATTGCCCAGAGAATCCCTGCCATCAGACCTGCTTCAGCTCCCCAGACTTTCTTTACAAGTTTCCAAACTGCAAACGCTCCACCGAGGGCGAAAAGCAGATTCAACGAAAAAACTGATCCGGTTACACCGCCAAAAAGACGGAAAAAGACTCCCAGCAGAACAGGATACCCCGGCTCCATTACCGCAGTTGGTGTTTCTACAGGAGCAAGACCAAACACATAATCATCTTCAGCGGTCCATAGAGGCTGAGGATCATTGATACCGGTAAGAAGGTTCTTTACAAGACCCTCATCCGCAGAGAATGAAAGACCATCCCCCTGTGCAATCCGAGCAGCCATGCGAATGTAGAGCGGTTGATCTCTGGAGGGATCCGGTAACTCACCTCCCAGATAAAAGAAAAGAAGCATACGGGGTAGAATTACAGCAGCGAATATCAATGGAGTCGCCCAGGGAAGAAGCGGTGCCAGATACCTGTTCACAGTACATACTTTTGTATTGTTATTGCTATCTGTCATGATCAGTTTCTAGCCAGCACAGAGGTAAGGAATGCTCTGGCGTCATGAAACAATCCCCTGAACCCATGCAACTTGAAGTGCTTCCACAAGAGAGCCGGTATCCTGGCAAAGGGCTTTTTAAGCAGATAGCTTCTTCCTATTGTTCCCTGTGCCCAGTTGCGAAGCTCGATCAATTCACTACGGGTAAAGTCTGTAAGATTCACCAGTAACTCATCTGCTGCATTCATTTTAAGGAGGAATTCCTCCACATCCTGAATCAAACCTTTATCCATGGCCATGTTGTAAATTGCTGTCCCGGGGTAAGGTGTAACAAAAAGCATAGGAGCAGTTATGTCTGCTTTCCGGCAGAAGTCAACAGTCTGCTTAACTGTATCACGGGTTTCACCGAACATCCCGATTATGAAGCTTCCCTCTGCATGTATGCCAACTGACTCTGTAAGTTTGAGAGCATCAAGACACTGCTGAGCGGTAACTCCCCTCCGCATTTTCTCAAGCATGAAGTCACTGCCTGATTCTATGCCGTAAGAAATCCAGTCACAACCTGCATCCTTCATGGTTTCAAGCATCTCCCTGTCAACGGTATTGACCCTTCCAAGGCAAGACCACTTGATTCCTGGAAGTTTTTCCTTCATCAGAGCACAAGTCTTAATTACAAATTCTCTGTCACTGGTAAAAAGATCATCAGGAAAGCCAGTGTACTGAATATCGTACCTGCTCACAAGCTCTGCCAGCTCTGCCACTATGGCTTCAGGTGATCTCCGTCTTACATTCCTGCCATATATTCTGTAGCAATACACGCAATTGAATGGACATCCACGGCTTGCCAGAGTCTCCAGGTGTCTTACTTTCTTCTGCCTGTGATCAATGCTCGATACATAGTTTTCTATTGGAAAGAGATCCCACGCAGGCCACGGCAGAGAATCCAGATCGGGAATCGGTTCGCGGTGTGATGATTTTAAAAGCGCACCTTCCTTGTCCAGCCACGCAATACCTGGTACCTGCTGCCAGTCGGTACCTTTTTCAACCGCATCAACCAGCTCAACTGAAGTTACTTCACCCTCTCCCAGCACAACACAGTCAAGACCGCATGACTTCAGGTAGATCTCAGGTACTGTTGTAACCCCGCTGTTCCCGGCAGTCATGAAGACACCTGGCAACTCTTTTCTGATCAGAGCTGACAGCTCGCGGACATAACGGAACCTGGTCACCATGCCTCCGAAGGCAACAATTCCGGGAGATGATTGTACTGTGCGAAGTACAGCCTCTTCCGCTGACAGCCTGTCACCCTCCATGTCAACCACTGTAACATCATGTCCTGCTTTTAATAATGATGATGCAACATAGGCGAGGCCAAAAGGGAAATACAGTGAATGCTGCTCTTCCCCGTAACTGGGATACACCAGTGTAACTCTCATTTCTCCCCATCCTTAAATCGTTTTTCCATCCGCCAATAATCGCATATTTTTGCCCTCAGGTAAAGGCTTCTTTACCATGCCGAATAAAGGAATTACATTAGAGTACAAAAGCGAAGGGAGTTACAGATGAAATTCCAGAAAATACGGGCCATAATACTGATTGCATTTCTCACAACAAGTGCGGTTGCTGTTTCTTTCACATCAGAAGAAACTACGGATACTTTTACACGACCGGACCCTGATTCTGATATCTGGGCTGAGCTACTTCCCGGAGAAGGAGTAAACCTGGAAGTAAGAACTGAATCAGGCTGGCTGGGGTTCGATCCCGGTGTAGCTCAAGCGGCAAATACCTGCAGTTTCCGGTACAGATGGCTTCCTCCCGGCACAGCCACTGTTTCAGTGGAGGGACTCCCGGTGGTATGGGCGCCCTCTCTGTATGTGTCCTACGCAATGACGCAGGTGGAAACCCCGGTTTACGCCGGACAGGACACAACTTCCACGCCTCTTGCGGTTCTCCCTGCCAATTCGGCAGTGGCCATTGTGGGAATATCTGTAATCTGGTTCAGAGTTGATATGAACGACAGCCCTGAAGAAGTAGATATTCAGGGATGGATACTCAGCGAAGCCATCTCCATCAACTGAGAAGAATTGTGCAACACAGCTGCCGGTGATCCTGTCCTGAAAACAACTACATACAGAATAGAGAGTAATTTTGAAGAAAGAAAAACACCCGCTGGTCCTTCTGCTTATCGCACTGGTATTCATCGGACTTGGGTGTCTGGGCGGCATAGGAGCAAAGCTTCTGCTGAGAACCGCCGGAATCCTGGATACCATTCCCGGCAGGATCATTCAGGTCACACTCTTCATTACTTTCACCACATACTTTTATCAACTTTACCTGAAAAAATTTGAGCACAGATCCTCACAGGAGGAATACGGCACTAACCACTGGTTAAGTAAAGTTCTCCTGGGAATTGCTATTGGCTCCGGCCTGATACTTGTTCAAGTTGGATTCCTGTGGATAACAGGAAACTACCGGATCACCGGGTTTCAACCGAGCCAGGATGTGATCAAGTACATTCTCTTAATGAT
>JAGLQD010000033.1 GCA_023136985.1 Candidatus Sabulitectum sp.
GGAACATAGTGAACAGAACCTGGAAGCTGCGCTCCACCGTCCATCTCAATTGTATACATGTCTGGTATGACAATGGTACTGAGGCCATCTGAGTCTAGAAGATACGGTTCGCTAACCTCCACTGTAACATGATGTTCCATTGCAACGATGGCACAAGCCAGTAATATTCCAGACAGAATAATCCCCCTTAGTCTGTAGCGCTTCAGTTTTGATATATAATCAATACTCGGAAAGGTGAATGGAGGTTCCCCTGGCAACTCTTTCATGGAAACTGGCTTGGCGTTATCTGAAACGCCACCCGCAAAGGAAAAGACTGGCTTTCGCCTCGGTTGTAAGTACCGCTGGGGTTACTCTCGGCGTGGCAGCTCTGGTGATTGTGATGAGCATTCTTGGAGGTCTGGAGGATTTCATCAGCCACAGCGTCAAGGCAGTTGATGCACCTATAGCAATCCTCTCTGCAAATTCCTCTCCTCTGCCGGACGATTCATCCTTTATTCTCAGTTTGCGATCACTGCAGGAGGTTCATTCAGTTTCTCCCTTTATTGAAGGCGAAGCTGTTGCAAGAATGCCTTCCCGGGATATTGAAGCGGGCTGCCTGGTGCGAGGCATAACTGAAAGCTACTTTCGGGACACAGGTCTGGACTCTATGCTCATATGGGGATCTCCTCCTACTGTATGGGAAAATGATCTTCCAGGAGCTGTTCTGGGCATATACCTCGCTGAAGATTTCATGCACAGCATGGGGGATACCCTTCTTTTTTTCCCCCCTTCCGCCTTCTTCTCCAGTGGAAGAACCGGGGTGGGTCGGGCGGTACTTGCGGGCTCCATAGAAACCGGACTACCGGTTAACGACAGAAAAATCGTTTACCTTCCTCTTGAGACCGCTTCGCGGATATTTCTTCCCCGGGGAGGGTATACTGGTTTCTTCATTCAACCTGAAGATGATTTTACCCAGGAGGAAACTGTCAGAGCTTTAGAAGAGATCGTTCCGGATTCCATGAATGTTCTCACCTGGCAGCAGAGAAATCCTGCTCTTTATGCCAGTCTGAAACTGGAACGACTGGGAGCTTTTGCAGCGATTCTTCTCATAACCCTGGTTGCGTCGTTCAACATAACCGGAACCATCGCCAGGTCTGTTGTTGAAAGAAGAAGAGATATTGCCGTGCTTAAAGCTATGGGAGCAAATCGTCAGCTGATCCTGCGTGTTTTCCTATGGGAGGGATTGCTGGTGGGCCTGGCCGGTGCTGTCTCCGGTATTATTCTAGGCCTTGCTGGCTGCTGGGTCATTGGATCCACCGGTATTATACATCTGCCGGACGTATACTCCTTTCACGATTCATTCCCTATGAAGATATCATTACTTGCTGTATTCACCGCCGGTGGAGTATCTGTATTGATAAGTATTCTTGCAGCACTGGTGCCTGCAGCCCGGGCATCGGCTCTTGAGCCAACAAAAGGGCTCCGACAGTGATCCTCACAGCTCTTCTTGCTTTCCTGATATCTCCTGCGGATTCTGCAAGAGAACTAATATCCATCCGCTACATTCCTGAAGCTGCAGTAATCTATTCACAGATGGCAGCTGCTGAAGACGGTTCCTGGATGCTTGAATTCGGCAGGCTTCTTGAAGCGTCAGGCAGGTTCTCAAACGCCCGCCGGATCTATGGCATAGCCCTGGGAAACAGCACCTCCAGAGAAACATCGGACTGGTTGATCAACAGAAGACTGGGAGTCACCCCAGTTGATACAACCCTGGTAATAACCGCATCTGTGACCAATACCGGTGACATAACTGCCTGGGGTGTTCAAGTGATACTTCCAATGCCGATCCCCCATCCCCCATTCCAGAATATCACCATTATTCAAAATGATTTTTCTTCATCCGGAGGCCTTCTGAGTGCAGATATACCATTTATCCCCCCTGGGCACAGCATTGAACTGTCAGTTACACTGCATGTTCTTCAGAGGCCCGGCTCTGCAAGACCTGTCGGCCAGGCGTTAAGCGATGAGAACCTGGCCTGGATAACGGAAACCATAAGAACTATGCGGATTCCTGCTGCTCTTCCCGGTCCATGCGTTCCCATGAGCGAAGAAATGGCACGGCTGGCGGAAGAACAGGGGTTGAC
>JAGLQD010000330.1 GCA_023136985.1 Candidatus Sabulitectum sp.
TCGGATTCATTGAAGAATTGATTGCGAGAGGGATAGTTTTCAGGCTTGTGGAAAAGTGGGCTGGAAGCATCATAGCTCTTATCTTCGTTTCTGTGGAAGGCGGTCTTGCACATATTGGAAATCCGAATGCTACACTGTGGTCCACCGTTGCAGTGGGTCTTGAATTCGGTGTACTGTTTACCCTTGTCTACATGGCCACAAGAAATCTCTGGGTGGTCTCCGCTCTTCACTTCGCCTGGAACTTCACCATGGGGGGAATCTTTGACATCGCAGTATCCGGCACAGATGCGCAGAGTATCTTCAAAGCAACACTTGAAGGCCCTCTCTGGCTCACAGGAGGCGCTTTCGGAATAGAAGCTGGAACACCAGCCATTGTTATTACTATTATCTCAAGTGCAATACTGATACACCATTTGAAAAAGAACAACGGGTTCAAGCCACCGAGCTGGAGGAGAGATGATAAACAACTCAGCAGTGACAATTGTTCTGGTAACATCCATGATCCTGATCACCGCATGCGGCAGTAATGCAACAGGAATAACGACTCCGGACCCGGTGAACGAAGGATGGAAAGTGATTGATAATTACGAATACGCCTACAACACACAGGACATTGATCTTCTTGCTGCCACACTGGACACCGGCTTCCTGCGCCATCTTCTTGAACAAGACTGGGACGACTACAACGGTGACGGTGTCATGGACAGCACCTGGGGCTACGATATTGAACTGTCCATAGCAGAAGGATACTTCTCTGCGTACGAACTCTGTGAACTGAATCTGGAAGGAGAGGAGCAGTACACATGGCCCGATAATCCTTCAGGTGAATCTCTGGCATATCCCAGAAGTTATCAGCTGAAGTGCTACAACTTTGATCCAGACCAGGGGTACACAGGATTCCGGAAAACGGGAGAATTCATCCTGGTCTGCACACCGGACAGCACAGGCATCTGGCACCTGACGCACCTGATAGATCTGGAGACCTTGTAGAGCAGAAAAACAAGAATGCACACACAGTACTGCAATAGTCATTCTGTTGTATCTTTATCACATATTGCGTATATTTACAACAATCTCTAGTTCTCATACGCAAGGAGTATAAGATGAAGAATCTGAAAACACTGTCAGTACTCAACTACGGAGCCCTGCTCATTACGAACACAGCATTCTACTTTGTTTACAAAGGCAGAGCCGCTTCCCATATCTATGATGCAATTGGAATAGCAAGCTTTGTAGTTGTGGCTCTCACATTCATTCCACTTCACTTGAAGTCAGGGATCTGGAAACTGACTCACTCTAAGTCTAAAGACCTTGACGAACGGGAGTTAACTCTTACCCACTGGGCACTGAGTGAATCCTATGGATGGTTCGCTGTTATCTGCCTTTTGATAATGTTTGCTCTCTCACTTATTGTCCGAATGAACATCTGTCCTCAGTACACCATCTCCATGCCTCTTGTAGCAAGCCTGATATACTTTTCCCACACTCTTCCCGGCACCATGATCGCATGGAAAAAGGGCATTCCCGGGGACACAGAATGAAAGCACGGAAACTTTACAACCGTATAAAGAATCTCAGAGTAGAGAAGGGTATTTCCAGAAAAGACCTGGCAGACCATATCGGAGTTAATCCGCAGACCGTGGGCTATCTGGAAAGACAGGATTACAATCCAAGTCTTGACCTTGCCTTCAGGGTAAGTGAGTTCTTCGGCTTCCCGATTGAATTCATCTTTGCTACCCATGAGATCAAACCCATGAGCCAGGAGCTTCACAAACAAAGTCCAGAATAGCGTTAGCAGGATTGTCCTCTGTTGCAGCTCTCTTTTAAATGCTCTTCCAGCTTGATCTCCAGATGATGTCAGAACTCCTGAGAAGACTCGTCATCTGTTTCTGAAAATGTATCATTCTGTAGGTGATCCAGCGCTCCAAGGTCACAAACCCTGCTGATGACCTCAGTTGCGATGATCCAGTTTCCTCTCGGAGTAAGATGAACACCGGTAAGATCCACATAGACAGTTTCCTCAAGAGAGTCAAAGATTCCAGACAGGTCATAGACATTATCGAAATTTGCAGATTCAGATTCAAAGAAGCCATGGCTGAGTATGGCAAGACGCACCCATGCCGGGTCAGAGCCAATAAGAGCAGGATCTCCTCCACCGGTTTGCAGTGGTAGTTCCTGCTCGGTAAGGATCTTGTTTCCTGTCCAGATTGATGGCTGCCAGAAGAACACTACATGAAAATCCCATTGATCTGCCAGGCCCGCAGCAAGCGTATAGTTCTTAAGACATATTTCGGAGATCTCTGATGCAAGTTGAACAGTGTCAACCCCCATGGAAGCATAGTTAATGATCTCCGGAGACCATTCAGAACTCCCGTTTTGTTCCTTTAGAAGTGATATCAGATTAAATGTGTTCTTCCAGAGGAGATGTGAAAGGAAAGGATCAATTTCCCCTTGAACAGCTTCCTCGGTATTTCCCCGTTGTTCAATTCTATCTCGTATCCTGGAATAATTCTGATGAGTACCGGCAATCCCGGATTGATACCCGGAAGAAACATCATTCATACCGTCAATGAATATTGCCAGATCGGGAATGTTCCCGTCCCGTATCTGAAACATCAATTCAAGTACATCCTGCGTAGTAACATATCCCAGTTGCCCGTAATTACGAACCTCAACCGGTAACGATGTTCTCATGTTTATCATCTGAAGAAGATACGATGGAATAGTGCATGAATCGGAAACACAGGATCCCCATACTGTGGAACCGCCAAAGACAAAAACCTTGTATGAATCAGCTGACTCCTCTGACCCGGGTGTTAATCTGTATCCATTCGCATCCACCAGCTCAGTTATGTACCCATCAGGGTCTGCGCGCCATACCAGGAAGGGTATGTATCTTCCAAATGTCATCCTGCCAAACTCTGATTCCTCCAGAAGCTCTGCTTCATTCTTTCTGATGTTAACAGCAATTTGATCGTGTTGCCATATCCTGATCACCACAAGTGCAGAAAGCTCTACAACTATCATTACGATAAAGATATTCAGCAGAAGAGTAGCAGTATTCTTGTAATATTTGAAAAAACTTTTCCCAAGAAAACCAGCTGCAATAAGAAGAGCGCTGGTGAACAGAATAAGCACCTGACCTGTGCTGAAACCACTGCCACTTATGCCAAACAAATCTGCAAAAAGAGCAAACACCGCAAGAACAAAACCAGCGATCAATGAAAATCGTCGCAGCATTCGCGAAGTAGCCTTCGATAGTGAATTATGCATGCATCCTCCAGATGGAAAGCGTAAAAATACAATTTTCCGCCTCTGAAAGCAAGAATACTTCCTGCGCCATTTTGCGGCACCGTCACTGCATAGCACAATCATTCTAAGAATTTCTCAGGCGGTTCTCCGCACTCTCTTGACGCCATGGGAATATGCAGTCATTATCCGGTAAAGCAAGTTATATCTTTACTGAAAGGAAAGTTAAGATGAAAAGTATCCTTATTCTTTGCCTTGTTCCAGCTATCCTCATGGCAGTCAGTTTCTCCGACGATTTCGAATCCTTCTCCCCCGGGGCCGATCTGGATAGTTCACCCTACTGGCTCCGGCCTGGAATTGGTGCCAACCTGCTCATTGCCGAAGAGGGGGGCGGTAACATCGTGGAAACTTCATGGGGCAGTGACAGTTTTGCAACTTACATTTGTCTCGGGTCTGCCATCTGGCTTGAAGGTTCAGTAAGCACAGACATTAAATTCACAGGATCAGAGGCTGTCTTCGGTCTTCTGACCAGACTGAACGGCTCCACCAGCGAATGTTACATGGCTGGAATTTATCCTGCAACTCCACCACTGGGAGCAACTGTTATCGCTTATGTGAATCCAAGTGGAGAGTATACGATCCTTTCCCAGGATTATTACTACCCTATGAATGCAAACACCTGGTATGACATATCTTTCGAAGTCACAGGTTCGGGGCCTGTGGAACTAAGTCTGTCGGTGAACGGAACAGTAAACTCCACCGCTCAGGACAACACACACAATCTGGGTATGGGCATGGCAGGTGTGGTATGCGGCTACGACGGCGGAGAGCCCATGTTCTACATGGATAACTTCGTTGTTGACGACTACAACTCTGCTCTTGAACGGATTACTTTCGGCGGGATCAAGTCTCTTTTCCTGTAGCCATGGCAAAATAAAGGTAGACTATTTTTTGTCCCCTTTTGCTCAATGTTCCTTCCCTGATTCTTCGATTTCTCCTTGCCCTGTAAACTTGATGATGCAATGGTGAATATTCATGATCAGGCCATGTTGAGTTTACACTTGACTATGATAGTTGACCGGTCTATTATAGAGTAAATCGGGAATAGGAGATTATGATGAGAGCTGATACAGAGAAACTGATTCTTGAAAAGGGCGCAAAATTAGTTAGAAAGAATGGATTCAACAGAACAAGTCTGAAGATGATCCTCGATGAAGCAGGTGTGCCTAAAGGTTCCTTCTACTATTACTTTGAAACAAAGGAGGTCTTTGGGATCAAACTTATCGAATATCTCCACAGCTCTATAATCCCTGTATTCGCAAGTGTCGCAAATGCAGATTCAAGTGATCTTGAACCTCTGGATAGATTAAAAGCATTCTTTGGCTACTTCAGAACAACCTTTACCAGTGAAGAAATAATGTCGGGATGTCCTATAGGAAACATATCCCAGGAGATGGCTGCACTGAATCCCAGATTCAGAGCAAAACTTACAGAGGTATTTAAGGATATAACCTCCCCCATAGCCCAGTGTCTGCAGCAGGCTGTAGATCAGGGCTCTCTCTCCGGGGATACAGACCCTGCGGAACTGGCGGATTTTATCGTAAACAGCTGGCAGGGTGCCTTGATCGCTCTCAAGGTCAGAAACACCGCAGAACCGTTACTCACTTTCGAAAAATATGTTTTTGATCACCTTCTTAAACCGGAGCGCCCTGCAGAACAAGAACCAGAGAAGACTGGTCCATAAGAATACCGCTTCTTCTCTGCAAAATGGAGGTTAATATGAAAGTTCTTATTGCATCATTTATGATTTTCTCAAGCAGCCTGGTATATGCTGATATCCTTTTAGAAGACGACTTCTCCGATGGTAACGCAGACGGCTGGTCGGCATGGACTTCAGGATATGGTGCCAATGCGCAGTACAATGTGATCGATCAGGAATATGTTCTGTCAAACAGTGGCTCCGGATGGATTCCAGCAGCAGCACACAATGGTGATCAGGGTGGTATCATGAGCACACCAGACTACTCGATTGTGGCGCAGATCACGCCTGTTAACTGTTTCAGAGCGGGTATTCTTGCAAGGGGCTACATTCCGACTTTCACAGGGTACCTGCTGGTTATCATCCCCAGTCAGAATACTTTCGGCATTTCCAAACTTACTTCAGCTGGACCGGAAATGATAACATCTGTCACAATGCCATTATCATTCAGCGAAACATACTGGGTGCGGTTCGAGCTTGCAGGAACAGCTATATCGGGAAAGATCTGGCAGGGCGCAGTTGATGATGAGCCTTCACAGTGGCAGCTTAACTGCACGAATTCCCTTTACTCCGGACCTGGAAGAATGGGTGCTTTCTGCTGTAACTTCGGAAACGATGAAAAAGCTCTACTTACTGTGAAGTATGATAACATATCTGTGTTCGGCACCGGCAACACTCTTGATCAGATAACCTGGGCCTCTATCAAGCAGACGATATAGAAAAATACCGTGTAACTGAATGGGGAAGCGAATCATCAGACAAATCACAATACAGTGACTTCGGTCTCTGATCACTTCCCCACTTCAATAACGCTGATTCACACTATTGTAAGCTGTTACCGCCCTCAAGAATATATATTTTCGGGTAATCGGATGGACCGAAATCGAATGCAAGCATGCCGCCCTGGAAACAGTAAACAAGTTGATTGACTCCAGCCAGTTCTGGAATTGTAACTACTTTTTGTAATTCACCCTCAGTTGAGTATACCTCGAAGGTTGGCACATCAGTATAGCCCTGCTCGACCCAGAGAAGATCGTCATCATCAATGTAAATTCCGTCAATAGCGATGTGATACGGATACTGATCGGTGCATTCATTTCTGTTCACAGTGGATTCACCCTCATCGGATCTTGAAAGACCTTCTGAATAATA
>JAGLQD010000331.1 GCA_023136985.1 Candidatus Sabulitectum sp.
AGCTTGCAGGAGAACACGGCATTCCCATCAGAATAGGAGTCAATTCCGGCAGCGTGCCAGCTGACCTCCGTGAGAAATATCAGGGGGTGAACGAAGACTCCATGTGGGCTGCCGCAGAAAGACATGTTGCGCTTCTCACTGAAACCGGTTTCAAGGACATAGTACTTTCTTTAAAAGCATCTGATCCAATGCTCACAGTAAGAGCCAACAGAAGGGCTGCTGCTGAATGCCCTTATCCCCTTCATCTGGGCGTCACCGAGGCAGGACCCAGGGGGACTGCCGGTATACGAAGCGCTGTAGCCATGGGTATTCTGCTCAATGAAAATATAGGCGACACCATAAGAGTCTCTATTTCCGGCTCTCCCGAACCGGAACCCGCAGCAGGATGGGAGATTCTCTCCTCTCTTGATATGAGACAAAAATTCGTTAGAATTGTAAGCTGCCCTACCTGTGCCAGAACCAGACTTGATGTAGAGGTTCTTGCTCTCAAAGTTCAAAAGATGGTACAGGGTCTGCAGTTGCCGGTTACAATCGCAGTCATGGGATGTGAAGTCAACGGACCTGGAGAGGCCAGAGATGCGGATATGGCAGTAATTGGAACACCCGACGGGTTTATGCTGTGGAAGAACGGCAGATCCATAGGTAAAATTCCTGAAGATAAACTTGAAGAACGACTCATAATCGAGCTTAACAATCTTGAAAGGCGGGCACAGAATTGAGCAGCGGAATCATAGAAGCAGTTCAGAGCAAACTGAAGGAAAAAGGCATTGAAGAAATAGATATCAGATTTACTGATCTACTGGGGTACTGGAGACATGTTACTATCCCTGTTGCTTCCGCACCAAGTGACCTTTTCCTGAGAGGTGTGGGTTTTGACGGTTCCACCCTTGACGGTATGAGCAAAGTGGAATCGGGCGATCTTGCACTTGTGCCGGATCCCAGACGGCTCTATTTCGACCCATTTGCCAAGAAAAAAACAGTAGCTCTCTTTGGAGATATAGTGGATTGCGTCACCGGCCATCCGTATTCCAGAGACCCCAGGGGAATAATGAAAAAGGCAGACAGCCTTCTTAAGTTTTCAGGCATAGCCTCAGACAGTTACTGGGCTCCGGAATTCGAGTTCAATCTGTTCGACAGTGCAAAATTCTGGAATGGATCAGGTAAGGCAGGATACGAATTCACCAGTATTGAGAATCCCGGATCATCAGAGAATGCCGAGTCACACGGTCTTGTTCATCCCACTCACAGTGGATACCATGCGATGTTCCCTGTGGACAGCCTGCACGATGTCAGAGGAGATATGGCTTCAAAGATGCACGATGCTGGAATTCAGGTAAAGTATCACCATCATGAGGTTGGCCGATGGGGACAGTCCGAGATCGAAGTGAATTTCTCACCCATGCTCATGAGTGCCGACAATGTAATGATCACCAAGCACATCATTAAGAATGTAGCCCTTGAGAACAATCTTGCATCCACCTTTATGCCCAAGCCCATTCCCGGTGAACCAGGCAACGGTATGCACTTCCACCTTTACTTTGAAAAATCCGGTGAACGGATTTTCTATGACAAAGATGGATACTGCAGCCTCAGTTCAACTGCCAGAAGTGCCATTGCAGGTATTCTTCACCATGCAAGAGCCCTCTGTGCCTTTACCAACCCCAGCGTGAACAGCTATAGAAGGCTGGTTCCAAATCAGGAGGCTCCTGTCTACAGATTCTTCAGTGGCCCTAACCGGTCCGCTGCCATCAGAGTGCCCGCTTATGCCCGTAGTCCTAAAAAGATGAGATTTGAATACAGAGTTGCAGACGGCACCTGTAACCCCTACCTGGCAATGGGAGCCATGCTTATGGCGGCAATTGACGGTATTCGCAAAGAGATGGTTCCAGAGGATATGGGCTTCGGTCCCATTGATGAAAATGTTTTTGCCCAGGGATACGATACTTCAGATCTCTCACGACTTCCAACCAGCCTTGATGAGGCTCTCGATTCCCTTGATGCAGACAGAGAGTTCCTGGAAAGCGATGATGTATTCACACCTGACCTTATAGACGCATTCATAGGCATAAAGAGAAAAGAAACAGATCTTTTCAAGGGCAATCCCCATCCCCTTGAGCACAAACTGTACTTCTCTCTGTAGAGCAGTCAGCAAGCTGAAGTAACCAGCAAGGAGAACTAATGACTAAACTGCTATTGATTATCAGCGTACTTGCAGTGCTGGGGCTGGTGGCCTGCGGCTCAGGTACCGACCCGGCTGATACAGCCGGAGATGGAGATGCGCAGCAGAACGGAGCAACTGGTATCTCAATGCCGGAGATCGACTACTGGCTCGAGATCACCGACTCGATAGGCGTTGAACTGGGAGATTCAAATCTGGTTTTCGGTCAGATCGTCGGAGCACAATTTCTTCCTGACGGCAATGTCGCCATTGCTGACATGATGAAGAGTGTTATCGGTGTATTCTCTACGGAGGGAGAATTCCTTTCTTCCGTGGGTCGCAAAGGAAGCGGGCCTGGAGAATACCTTATGCTCTCCACCTTCGCGATAACAGAAGATGGCGGCTTCATGGTTCCCGACGCCATGGGTGGAAAACTGAACTTTTATGACTCTGAATACAATTTCACAGAAGCAATGACCGGCTTTTTTCCCACTCCCCCCATAATGATATCGCCTGTCCATGATGGGTTTGTGGGGCTCAAACCTGAGTTTGAACAAACTGAAGATGAAATGCAGATAGGAATGGGACTCTATCTCTGGACAGACTCTTCCGCTCACGATATCGAGTATACCAGAAACATGGTTCTCTTCGACATGAATGACCTTACCTCTTCAGTAAAAACCATGGTCTTCTTCGACACTGACCAAAACAGTCATATTTTCACAGCCCCTTACTCCACTGAAGATTATGTGATAACTGCACTCTCCATGGACGGTGAAGAAGTCTGGCAGATAATTGAAGATTATCCCAGGGCAAAAAAATCCGATGCGGAGATCGAAGAAGAACGGGAACTGCTTAGATCCAGTATGGCAGCCACCGGCACGCCACCGGAAATGGCAGATCACTTTCAGATAGAGGAATACAAGGTATTTATTGGTGGTCTTGCTGTGGACAACAACAACAGACTGTGGGCTCTCAGCACTATCTACGACTCCCCGGTTTTCAGAGTTTATGACTGTGCAACCGGTGACTACCTGTTCACTGCTGCCCTGCGCACAGACGAAACTCACGAAAATATCTCTGTTACTGTTAACAAATACGGAATTACCGGTTTTGAGGCAAACAGTGAAGACTGGCCCAGGGTCTACATTATTACCCCGGAGGACCCTGCTCTCTTCCAGTAGTAACCGGAACTCTGCTCCATTACGGAAACCTGCGAAACATCAACAACCCGGCTCAACAGAGCCGGGTTGCCGGTACTCAACGCCAGATAAATGAAAATTCACAGGAAACGTGTTTCCCGCCTCGGCGAATGTCTACTACCTGTCTGATCCAGCATTCGCAATTGATGCAGAAGAGCCGATGGTAAATTGTACCAGCAGGAATTACTTAGCTCTTGACATCAACAAATCCAGAGGGCTCTCAACTGCATTCTTCATCCCTTTCATTACATGCAGGTAAATTCGGGTGGTTTCAAGACTCTAGTGACCAAGCAAACCCTGTATTTCACACAGATCCACACCAGCCATCAGCAGATGAGTTGCAAAACAGTGTCTATTATGCCGAGCTCGGCATAATCGACATTATGCTGAGTTCTTGATTATGCCGAGTAGCAATAAAGAGTGCCGCAGTTGAACGCAGTCTGCAGCACTCACACTCGGCATAATCACAGGCTCTTGAGGAATGCCATAATGTCATCAGCAGGCTTGTAGCGACCGGGGGCCACACCATGAGGGGCAGTGAGGGCAAGGGCTTTCTCTTTCATCTGGAGATCTGCATGGAGATAAATCTGGGTGGTTTCCATAGATTCATGCCCCAACCACAAGGCAATAACACTCCGATCCACTCCCGATTGGAGTAAGTCCATAGCTGCAGTGTGGCGCAGAATGTGGGGGGAGACTTTCTTCCTCTTCATTGATGAACAGGTTTTTGCTGCATGTGATGCGTGTTTGTTAACGAGATATTGGACGCCAGATGCACTCAGCACGCCACCTCGCATATTGGGGAACAGTGGAGCATCGGTACTTCCGTTGCGTTCAGCGAGCCATGCATGCATTATCGCTTCTGTGTCTTTTCGCAGCGGGGTACACCGCCCTTTGCGCCCTTTGCCTTGGCAACGTACATGTGAGCCGCTACCCAGAATGATATCACCGCATCGAAGTCCTACGAGTTCAGAGAGGCGTAATCCAGTCTGCACAGCAAGCATCAGCAGTGCTTGATCACGGCGTCCTGACCAGGTGTTTGGATCTGGAGCTGCAAGCAGAGCTTCAACCTCCGATCTGATCAAGAACCCGATCTGCTTTCGTTCAAACCGTTTACTGGGTATAGATAGCACCCGCTGGAGGGTTGCAATTGCACTTGGCTCACGCATGGCTGCATAGCGACAAAAAGAATGAATGGCGGCAAGCCTGAGATTACGACTGCGGGGAGAATTGCCCCGATCTTCCTCCAGGTGGAAGAGAAAGTCGGCCACTAGCGGTGCATCCAGGTCTTTAAGTTGCAGTGTGGACGAATCCTTGCCCAGTCGTTCTTTAACAAACGCGAAAAGGAGGCAAAATGTATCTCGATAGCTTGCAATAGTGTGGGGACTTGCTCTGAGTTGTGTCATCAAACGGTCTGTGAAAAATGACTCCAGTAGCACGCAGAAACGATTTGGACTTTTCATTATTTCGCCCCTTTAACACTCGCCAGCGAAAGTAATTCTGGCACAGCCGTAAGATACCAGTATGTGTCATTGACATGAACATGTCCCAGATATGTTGACAGAACGGGCAGCAACTGATTAACATCCTTTCCTTCTCGATACCACCTTAGCAGGGAAGCAACGGCAAATCGATGACGAATATCATGAAGCCGTGGTCCATGGCTATCGCCTAACTGTCTAAATCCGAGTTTCCTGGATAGCCGTATGAAGGTCCAGCGAGCCATACACTGGGTGATGGGAGCTCCATCTTCCGAGAGAAAAAAGTGTGAAGTCAGAGACGAAGAATGGATATAATCCCGCAGATTACAATACTGTCGTAGTGCAGTTAAAGTGGTAGCATGCAGTGGTAACATTCTGGTCTTGCCAAACTTTGTTTCCCGCACGGTAATTAACCCTTGCTTCAGATTTACATCACTTCGCCCCAGACCAATGGCCTCGCTAATGCGGAAACCCGTTACAGCCAGCAATCCGAACAAGGTCGTATAGGTGGCAGCTCTCAGTCCTGTTCTGGAAGGAAGGTGAGCTGCCGCTGCCACGAGACTGACAATTTCCTCGTCTGTATATATGTACGGTTTTTTTCGTCGATACCGACAAGGTAGCAGATCACTTGGAGGGATCTCAGTGCGTGGATCCAGAGAGGCACAGTACTGAGCCAGAAGACGAATTGTCGTCAGTTGATCTCTTCGTGTCACAGCTCCAGCTCTTCCTGGCTGCATGACGAAGCTCATTGCCAAATCTGTAGTTACATAATCGGCATTAGCTTGCTCTGCAAAGTTTATGAAACGCTCCAGGAGGGCTCCTTGGTCGCGTAGTGCGAATCCTAAGGTGCGCCGAATGGCAAGATACTCTTCTACCATTTCCCTCAAAGTACTCATGACACACCTACCGGCCACGGCATGGCTAACTCATGGAGGGAACCAAAATCTACTTTGGCATAAATTTCTGTGGTTGAAGGCGACTGATGTCCCAGAACATCTCCAATTTGAGCCAGAGATGCTCCCGAACGAAGCATACGCACAGCCAGTGAGTGACGCAGCAGGTGGGCTCCTTTTCGAGCCGGAGAAAGATCTGCACGAGTCAAGGCGCGTCGAACCACATTGCAGATGGCCATGGAAGTGGAGAATCCAACGCGAGGAGCCCGAGATCGAATGAAGACATGCCGATCCGAACATATAGGGCGACCATGTCGCAGATAGGATGCCAGCGCATTCCCTACATCTTGCGGGATCGGCAGTTGCATCGTACGCAGACCCTTGCCATGGACGGTGATTTGCCCTGAGTCCCAGTCCAGGTCGTCCAAGGTGAGCGACACTACTTCCCCGGCTCGAAGACCCAATCTACTCAGCAGAAGAAGGATAGCGTAATCACGAAGTCCGATTTCTCCTTCGCGTTTGCTACAATTCAGCAAAGTGTCCACATCATCAGGCTCCAGCGATTTTGGAACCTCAGTAAGACGCCGGTTTGGAACAGTCAATGCGGCACCAGCTAGATCTACTTCAATAACCCCTTCGAAGCGAAGGAAGCGAAAAAAACTGCGGAGAGCAGTGACCATCACACAGACTGTATGTGGTGTCTTATCTTTAGCATACAACAGAATGAAGTCGGTGACATTCGCAGTACATAGTTCTTCCAAGCGTATCAAACCTTCTCCAAATGTGGCTGACAAAAATTGCTGAGCCGAAAAGAGGTATCTAATAACCGTGGATTGGACAAGCCCTCTTTCACGGTCAAGGTATCGTTTGAACCTCTGTTTGATGGGCAACTCTTGCGCTGGTTGCAATTGCTTGGAACGGGATGAATAAACTCCACATTCTTGCAAGTACTCTATAAATCTAATCAGCGTTCCTGTATCGCCAGTTCTAATGATCCATTTGCAACTTCGATGTAGAAGGAACTCCTCTACTATTTTCTGTGATAATGCTTCTAGATTTAAGTTCTGTTGCGATACCCATTCTCCAAAGTAAGCAACCAGTCGAACCTTGTACTCTATGCTCTTTCGAGGATATCCTTGTGTAGTCAGCCTTGTAGCAAAATTACTGATATACTTTTTCAGTAAGCCGCTACGGTTCGATTGAATATTGAGAAACTTCTCCGTGGGCTGTAGCAACATAGCGATCCTCCCTGTTTTAGTGCCATTGGTTAATCCAGTGGCAAAGGTAGAATACGCTTTACATTCCGATCCCCTTTAGAGCCTGTGATTATGCCGAGTGTGAGTACTGCAGACTGCGTTCAACTGCGGCACTCTTTATTGCTACTCGGCATAATCAAGAACTCAGCATAATGGCGAAGGGAATGCACCTGCGCCTTTTTGCGAATACCACTGGCAAGAAGGGCTTCTTTGAAGGCCATCTGTACAACCGCTATTGAGAATGGCTCATTGATCGGATCTGAGTGGTTGTAGTTACCGTGACAACCTCGGCCAACCCTGGGAAACAACCACTCTTCATTCCGGTGGATCTGCCAAAATTCACGCAGAAGTTTAAGAGTTCGTTTGGGCAAGGGCACATAGCGATCCTTACCGCCTTTACCATTGCGCACATGAACGACCATCCGGGCACTGTCTATGTCACAAATCTGTAATCTGGTGCCCTCACCAACACGCAATCCCAGAGAGTAGATTGTTTCAAGACATGCCCGATAACGAAAGAACCTCACATTCTTCATTATGGTGATAACTTCTTTGCGAGAAAGGACTACCGGCAGCCTTTTCTCTCGTGCAGGACGCACCAACCCCAGAATTGACCAATCCTTTTTCAACGTCTTTTCCCAAAAGAACTTGATACCGCAGATTGCTATCGTACAGGTAGCACGTGCCCACTTCTTCTCATTCTTCACATAAAGAAAGTATGCCCGAATCTCTTTCTCATCAATCCTATCAGGTGATTTTTCGTAGTATTCAGCGAGTTGTCTAACCGATCGAGCATAGCATTCCTGCGTCCTTGGATTCAACCCGGCGAGTTGCATATCTTCGATCATTCTCTTCTGTAGTGCTGTCATGATACTCTCCCTATTTCACGGAAGTACTTGATTGTACCACCTATAGGAAGTATGCTACTGGAGATGTATGTCGGTTTTATCTGCGCGGTACGCGCTTAGTTCAACTGCTGTTTGCAGCAATACATCGATATCATTAAAATCTAAATATTCCTGCCATTTTATGAGATAGTCATTCATAGCAAATGGATTCGGTGGAACGAAAGCAGCTTTGTCAATTGTACATCCTGGAAGTCCAATCCAATTCTGGTTGTTTCTAAACTGACCAAGGTTCTTATTCTGTCCACGAACGCTGCTAAGGAACCAAACTTATATAAC
>JAGLQD010000332.1 GCA_023136985.1 Candidatus Sabulitectum sp.
GAGCTTCCCATGTGGACAGAGGAGGCAGCAGATCTTTCGGTGTCTCATGTATCTTCAATAAGTGGAAACACTCCAGTGACCTTTACAGTTACTTCAGGAGGAAATCCTGTAGAGAATTCCAGAGTCTGTATTCAGAAGGGTGACTGGAAAACCGGGGAAACCTACCTGGTGGGATACACCAATGCCTCCGGGCAGGTGAGTCTTTATGCCACTCCAGCTACAACCGGTACAATGAGCGCTACTGTATGGGCAAGGAATCACATCTCTTACCGTGGAGTCATCACAGTAACAGGCGTTGGTACGGAGGAAGCAAATTCTCCGGTTACATTGAACAGATTCAGTCCATTGAGCCCAAATCCAGCCACCGACACTGCTTTGCTTTCTTTCAGCATTGCTGCACCCTCCCTGATTTCACTTCAGGTGTATGACCTTGGTGGACGCGTTGTTACTACACTTGCAAATGATCAGATGCAGGCAGGAAATCACAATATATTATGGAACCTTTCTGATGCTAGCGGAAAAGAAGTTCCTGCAGGTGTTTACCATGTCAGGCTGAGTACTTCCGAATTTTCAGAAATTAAATCTTTGATGGTTCTTAGATAGAAATCTCTCAACAGGAGATAATGGGAGAGGAATAATCCTCTCCCATTATTGTTCGAAGAGTAAAGTGACTCTGGATCAGAAATGGATATTCGCAGGGTGTATAGGCGTGCATATTGTGTATTGCTGGTGTTTCAAAGGAAGTGTAAATGAAAAAGTTACTGGCTGGTTTACTGTTGTTTCTTCTGCCTGTTACTTCCGCAGCTTATCCTTTCATGGTGGGAGTCAGGGTTTCCACTCCGCAGATTGTATCTGTTTCTCTTACTTTCAGGCCGGCAACACTCTGGTTTCTTCAAGCGGAACCGGGAGTTGGAGGCTGCAAGGCAGCTCTCGGGATCGGAGGCAGCTGGGATTATCACTTTGGAATTGCCTTGAAGAGCTCAGTTCTGTACACCTGGGGAAAGACTATAGGAGATGTGGAGACACATCAGACTTATGCAGGTGGCGAAGGAATGATAATGGTATCCGGTATCAATCTGACTTTTGGGCTTTATGGACACATTGCTGGTGATGACAAGGAAAAGGATATGCTTGTTTCCGTTGGCGCAGGAGTGGGATTTTAGTCAGGAGAAAGTCTTTTCGAGTAATTCTGTGTCAGGCGTAGATGGACAGCTCTCGCTCTCTTCTCTCGGAATCGATATCTATCTGTGCTGGAATCCTGTCTATGCGCTGAATGTATTCTTGCGGCATATTGTTCTCTTTTGCTCCTTCAAGAACATGGCGTTTGTACCAGTGGTAAGGCTTAAGAGATGTATCAATATTTGTGGCATAGTATGTGAAAGCATCAAAGGACTTGTTGTCAATCATTACGGATACTGTTTTCACATTGTAACCATATCCCAGCCCCTCGTAGATATCCAGTACCGTTTTTTGTGATCTGTGAATATCATAGAGAACGCCAAGAACGAAATCGTCCGGCTGGCCTGTTTCCAGGATATCGCACTTTGCGCTTCCATCTGCTTCGCTTCGTTTGCGGAAACAGAGCTGATGTTCTGTGAGAATAGCCACCCCAATTCTTGAAGCAGTTATTCGCTGAAGCAGCCTTTTCTCTGACATGTTTGAACCGAAAGAAAAATATAGCACTGAAGCATCTCCGCTCTTGCACAAAGCTTTTGAACACAATTTAACATCACAATTATACAGCTATTACAGGCTCTTAGCCATCCCCGTTGAGCTTTCGCAAGAATCCTGATTGTCTCTTTGATTTTCATACCAGTATCTCCTGGCAAATTTGTTAAAACGCTGCGCAGGAAGGAACAAGCCCAGAAATCCTCTTGCCAGGATCGGAAAGTAGTGCCAGTCTCCGCGTTCGTCGAATTTTCTTGCGGATGTTATTGTTCTGGCAGAATGGAGCTTGACCAGTTTCTGATCTCTGGAGCGTCCCAGTTGTTTCAGTTCCATTAGAAATTGAACATCCTCGGCAAACAGTACTTCTTCGTTGTATCCATCTGTGGCAATGAAATCCTTTTTCCTGCAGAAAACCACACCTGTGTCGATTCCGGTCATCCACAGCATGGGAACCATAGACCAGTAAGAAAGAGCAATGCCCGGAGACATCCTCTCCATCCTTATTCCCGTTGCGCCACCAATTATGCCTGGTTCTGACATTGCCCTCTCAACAGCATTGAATGTATCACAGTGAAACACACTGTCTGCGTCCACGAACATGCGTATGTCACCTTTTGCCGCAGCAGCACCTGCATTACGAACCGCAGCGATCACTCTTTTTTCTACTCGAACTACCCGGCAACCATAGGAAAGAGCAACTTCCACAGTTCATTACCGTCTGCGGATATGAACGGCTGGCCTTCATCTCCAATTGTGTTCACTGGAGGTTCAAGGTTAGCAGGAGATGACCAGCCGGTTCCGTTCTTAACAGTAAGCCATATGTCGTTCTGGCCGTATCCATTTTCATTGTCTGCAAAGTACAAAGAATCACCGCTTCTGGTGGCATAGAGTTTCCCGCACTGTATTGTCCGTTCAGCTGCTGCCCTACATTCAGCCAGTTTATCCATTGATCACCGGCGAGTTCCGCTGTATAGATATCTATGGGATTGTAGTTTCCCTGTCTTGCGGAACAGAACCATAGTGTATTGTCAGTAAAGGCCAGGGAGCCGTCCAGATGGTCTTCATCTGAATCCGCCAGCAATGCTCTAACCGGCTCAGTCCAGCTGTTACCTGTTTTTCTGCACCACCAGATGCCTGATACGCCATTGTGTCGAGATGCCTGGAAATACTTCTGCCGGGATCTATTTTCTCGTCCTGCAGAGTTGTGGAGATATCACAGCAGGCAGGTTTACCAGTCTGTGATTTGTTCCATAATGTGACAACGCAGGCTGTATCAGTTAAATTGAGTGTAACAGGAGGTGGAAATTGATTCATAGAGGGGTTGTACAGGAACTTGAAGATGGTTATGCGAAGATAGCTGTTGGTGGTGGTGAGGGTTGCAATGCATGCGCTTCAAAAGAGAGTTGTGTTTCCATAACAGGAACAAGGCCTGAAGAGAAGATTATTACAACAGAGAATGTACTTGAAGCATCGGTGGGAGATATCGTTGAGCTGGAATTGCCGGTTACCATCACCATGCAGATTATTCTTATTACATTTATTCTGCCTGTGGTGCTGCTGATAGCGGGCTACTTCATAATGCTCGAAGGAGGGCCGAGCCAGGGGGCTATTGGTGCAGTGGTCGGTCTTGTGGCTGGTATGGTGCTTGCCATTTCCATGAACAGATACATGGGAAAGCGTGCTTCATACAAAATGAGAATGACGAGAATACTTGCAAAATGCAGTGAAGAGGAAGTGACAAAATGAAACAGCTTGTTCAGAGAGCCGTGGAAATGCTCAAGGATATGGGAGTTGACTACGGTGATGTCAGGGCAGAGTTGATCCGAACGGAAAACACTGATTTCCGTAATGCCAGACTCGATGATTGCCGTACGGTGGAAACGGAAGGCGTGGGAATCAGAGTTCTGGTAGGGTCCAGCTGGGGGTTTTCTGCATGTACAGGTCTTAATAAGAATGATGTTGATGCTGCAGTGACAAGGGCAGTTGATATAGCAAAGGCTGCAGGAAGCAGGGGAAAGGTCGAGCTTTCTCCTCTTGATATTCAGCAGGGAGTTTATTCCGGTCCATGCCATAAAGATCCCTTTGAGGTTTCCCGGGAAGACAAGATCGCACTTCTTCAAAAAGCTTCAGATGATATGATGAAAGACTCCCGGATCAAAAGCAGTTACGCCCAGTTATGGTTCGAGAAGCGTGACAGGATAATTGGCTCCACCCGGGGGGATCTGATTGAAACCGATCTGATCTTTACACAACCTTCTCTGATGGCCACAGCAGTTGTTGATGGTGATGCCCAGAGTCGTACCCTTCAGGACGGTGCCAGAATTTCAGGCTGGGAATGGGTTGAGGAATCAGGGATAGGTGACTGGGGAGAGAAAGCCCGCGAGGAAGCTCTTATGAAAGTTCTTGCAGATGAAAGCCCTTCAGGGGAAATGGACCTGCTTCTGGACGGTCATCACCTGAGCCTCACAATGCATGAGTCGGTTGGCCACCCTACGGAAAGTGATCGGGCTCTTGGCTGGGAAGCCAACATGGCCGGACGATCGTTTGTTAAGCTGTCAGATCAGGGCAGCCTGGTGTACGGTTCTGATCTTGTTAATTTTGTTGCAGACAACACACAGCCCTCTGGCGTCGCAAGCTGGGGCTGGGATGACGATATGGTTCCCGGACAGAAGTGGTACACCATCAAGAACGGTATTTTCCAGGAATTTGGATCTGTCCGCGAGACGGCTCTTCTTATGGGAAAGAAATTCAGCAATGGCTGCTGCAGAGCAATGAATGCCCAGTGTTTTCCCATAAACAGACAACCAAACTTTTATCTGGAAGCACCGGAGAATGGTGTCACTCCCGATGATCTTGCTTCAGATATCAAGCACGGGATCTGGATAGAAGGAAGAGGATCATTCTCTATTGACCAGAGAAGGGAGAGTTTCCAGTTCGGGGGAGACCTTTTCTGGGAGATCAAGAACGGCAGGAAGGTCAGGCCTCTGAAAAAGGTTATTTACAGGAGCAGAACACCGAAGTTCTGGGGTTCTCTGGATGGAATTGCAGACAGGAAATATTTCCGCAGCATGGGGCTTCTTACCTGCGGCAAGGGGGAACCTATGCAATCTGCCAGAATGACACATGGAGCCAGTTACAGCCGGTTCCGGGGTGTTGAAGTAGGAGGTGGCAAATAATGACAAAGCAGGAAATGCTGAATTTTGCAGAGGCTGCAGTTAAAGCAGCCGGCACGCAGGATGCTGTTGCTGTACTTACAGAAAATAGAAGTGCTTTCGTAAGATTTGGCCAGAACAGAGTAACCCAGAACCTTGATGTTTTCAAAAGAGAGCTGCGACTTACAGTTGGTGATGGAGAAAAACAGGCAACAGTCACTTCCCAGAGAATTGATATTCACGCCCTTCCCGGTATTGCTTCAGAGGCAAGAGCTCTTCTTAAAACATCATCTTCTGATCCGGAGTATATGCCTTCTGTACCGGCTGGACAGGTTTATCCGGTGATTGAAGAGGCCTGGGATGAATTCACATCAGAATGCCCGGCAGCTCCCAGAATGGAAGCAGTTGGGCAGGTAATTGATACAGCTGTAGAAAACGGTTTCACCGCTTCAGGTATCGGTGGAATGTACACAACTCAAACTGCCCTTGCAACATCAACCGGCAATGCTGTTGCTCACAGATCTACAACCGCTCTGCTTTCTTTCACCATGGACAAAGGGCTTGCATCCAGCTATTCAGCTCTTTCAGGAACAGCATGGAGCGATCTGGACATCAATACAGCCATAGCAACAGTGGCAGAGCAGGTAAAGCTGAACGAGAACGCTGTTGAGCTGGAGCCGGGAGACTACAAGATCATTCTAGAACCTCAGGCAACATGGAATCTTATGATGTTTCTTCCCTGGATAATGGATGCCCGTATGGCCGATCAGGGAACTTCAGTGTTCAGCGGTATGGAATCACGGAAAATGGCAGGAGAGAACTTCACACTCTCGTCATCTCTTCGGGGAGGGAAACCTGGTAATTCTTTCAATGAAGAGGGGATACCTGCTGAAGATGTTGTCTGGTTTGATAAAGGTATATTGAAGAATCTTCCCTGTGACAGGTTTACAGCTAAGAAAACCGGACGATTGCCGTTGTTTGTTCCGGATACTCTTGATATGGCAGGCGGGGAAGGTTCCATTGAAGATCTTATTGCCGGTGTTGACAAGGGAATTCTTATCAGAAGGTTCTGGTACATCAGATTTGTTGACCAGAAAACAATGAAGCTCACCGGTATGACAAGGGACGGAGTGTTCCTTGTGGAGAATGGAAAGATCGTAAAACCGTTGAAGGATTTCAGATGGAACTGGCGCCCGCTTGAACTGTTCTCGAACATATTGCGGATCGGTACTGCTCAGCGAAAGGCCCCTGGGCTGATTCCGCCGGTAGTTATAGGTGAACAGCACTATCCATTTACCGATTAGGAGATGAAGCTATGCAATATGTTGCACTCAGTATAGGCGGGCTGTTGTTTGTTGCTTTTCTAGTAGTGGTTCTTGACTCTTTTTTCCTCCACGTAGGCGCAAAAATGGCAGGAATTCGCAGGGCTACCTTCGGTAAAGCAGTGAAAGCATCTATCGCCTGTGCTCTTGCAACACTCCTGCTGGCCATAATCTTTTCGTGGATACCTGCGGCCGGAACTGCCGTTGGGTTTCTGATCGGGCTTGCTCTTACGATCCTGGTGCTGCAGGCTTCCTACAATACCAGTTTTGGCAAAGCCTTTCTGCTGTGGATATTCAATGTGGTGGCTCAGATCATGGCAGTGATTCTGGGAGCCATGCTGTTCTCCAGTTTGCTTGCTGTAGTTAACTGAACCTGACCTGATATTGCGGTGCTTTTTTATGTGAGCACCGCAATTGTTTCATTGTGTTGCTGCATGCTACATCAAATGGCAAAAAGTATGGCAATTGAAGAAAAACTCCTATGAGAAATTCTGAAATTTACGAATAACATTGATTTGTTGTGCTGAAAAGGTTCGATTTTATCAGAAGTTCATGATTTACAGTACATTTTCTAACATTTGATTTTACTCGGACACCGGTTAAGGTTCTCAAGCAATTGCAGAAGAGCAGGAAGAAGCACCAGTGCGCTAAGAAGAGTTGATGCTATGCCTAGTACCGCTATGTGGCCGATTGACTGAAGCCCCGGGTGGGAGCTTAGAAGAGACCCGGAGAATCCTATCATTGTGGTCACTGAAGCCATGGCAACATGTTTTCCTGTTGTAGACAGTACATGCCTGATCGATCCCCGGCCAAGTTCAATGTACCGGTGAACAATGTGTACACCTGCGTCATTACCGATACCCAGCAGCACAGGAAGAACCACCATGTTGTAAAAATTCAGTTTTACACCTGTGATCTCCATTAGCAGGAAAGTCCACAACATACCTACTATCAACGGGATCAAAGCCAGAAGTGTCAGGTACATATCTTTGAAATTAAGGTACATGAGCAACAGAACAAGAAGGAATGTGGCGGAGATTATCCACGAGCTTTCCCGCTGAAGCAAGCGCAGCATTTCTGCTGCCACTAGCGAGGTCGATGCGGCGTAATAAATTGTTCCGTTTGCAAGCTCTATTCTGCCTATGGCCTCACTGAAAGCCATGGAATTACGACCATCTGAAAGACCCTGTTCCGGGTATATCATTACAAAGGATCCAAGTGAGCCGTCTTTTGCTGTGAACATATCAGTGAGGTATTCAGGAACATCAGAAATGCTGATGGCTTCGGTTGTT
>JAGLQD010000333.1 GCA_023136985.1 Candidatus Sabulitectum sp.
AATGGCTCCTTCCACAGTGGAAAAAAGAAGCCTTCCAAGAAGAACATCAGCATAAAGATCAAGGCTGTCTGTCCACTCTCCGTAGATCCCATTGCCGTTGGCATCCCATGAACCATCAAGGTCTGCGTAATAAAGGTCTGATGGTGCGAACTCAATATAGCCCTCACACTCTGTATAGATGTTTCTGGTTGGAATAACATTTTCGTCTCCTGCAAGGAGCACATAGGTACTGCCTTCATTGAACGCATAATGCCTGATGCAGTTTCTGATGTCTTCCTGGGTATCAACTCCGTCCCAGTTGCCGTCAATATCCTGAACTGTGATAGTTTGGAATGATATCCCTTTTGCATCCAGCAGATCTTCAAGTATGGATGCTTCACCAAGAAGATCTTCACCGGTGATTATCAGATAGTCAATGGCAGAGTCAGTACCGGGAAGAGCAGGAATCTGTGTGAAGGAACCATCATACTTATCCGCCAGAGATGCTGCGCGGAAATTAACCATCTCAATCTGTTTTTCTGATAAATTTGAGTGCTCCCGGACATCCGCCCAGTTTAGTTCTATAGTGCAAGAAGCAGAAAGCCCCAGTTCCTGCGTGTCTGAATCGTAAATCCAGGGGTTTACAGAGCATGAAACAATAGTGTACGCATCAAGAATGTGACCTTCATGAAAGGAAAAAGATTGAGCCTCTAATGGGATACTTATGGTTGTGGCAGTGAGAGCCTGGTGGTTTGACCTGCCTGTTGGTTGAACAACAGGGGCACCAGCCAGAGGAGCCGGGAGTTTTTCAGTGTATGCCGGTTGCTGGAAATTCACTGAAAGAGAAAGAACTTCACACCTTCCCGGAAGAATGAAGACTCTGGAAACCAGTGGAAGAAAAGGGGCACCGGGTTCAGCAGAGAAAAAGCCTTCGTTCTGATCTACTGATACTGTGACTATGTCTTCAATCCTGGAAACAGAATATCCCGAAGAGAACGGTATGAAAGTGTCGCTCTCAATGGAAGACAGCAGAAAGAATAGTATTCCAAGAATCATTGCTCCCCTTTGGTCTTTTGCCTGTACAGATACATAACATACTCTTCAACCCCGCTGCAGCCTATTTGTTCCAATGTTCTCGGTGAATATATTCCCTTCTATGAAACTTGCGGTATTGTGTTACATAAGAAATAGCGGAAAAACGCTGATGATGCACCGTAATTCCCGACCTGATGATATGCACTTCGGTAAATGGAATGCGCCTGGCGGCAAGCTTGAGCCCGGTGAAACTCCAGAGGAATGCGTGATCAGGGAAGTTATGGAGGAGACGGCGCTCACGGTAGAGGAACCTCGGATGAGGGGCATACTTACCTTTCCTGCCTTTGAAGGAGAGGAAGACTGGTATGTGTATGTGTTTACCGCTGAGAAGTTTTCCGGTCGCTTGAAAGATACCTGCCATGAAGGTGATCTCTTCTGGATAGAAGACTGTGATCTGATGAAGCTCCCACTCTGGGACGGGGATCGGATCTTTATGAAGTGGCTTGACAGCAAGAGTTTCTTCAGTGGTAAATTTGTTTATAGTTCATTCGGGTTTGAGTCTTACTCCGTTGTATTTTATGGTGATCCCCAAAGGACTCAGAACGAAATAATGTGAGGTTGTCTATGCTTCTGCGAAATGATGTTTGCCCTGTTTTTAAGTTGGATGAATCGTGCTCGATTGTTGATTGTAATAGTGTTGCCAGTAGTTTCATCGGGCTGAGAAAGGAAGATATCAAGGGTAGAAATATCTCTGATTTCTTTTATACTGATTGTATAGGGAAGAGGCTGTGTACAGGAGAGAGGAACTATTTTTTTAGTAGATTTCGCAGCTCTTCTGGAACGATCTCTGATGTGGTGATTCTTGCCAGCTACATTCTTGAAAAAGGCAGGAATATCTGTTTTCTTACAATATTTGATGTGTCTTTTGACGAATCTGATCCGGGTAAAGCTAGAAGTGATACTATCAAAAATCTTATGGGTGGCATCGCTCACGAGTTAAACAATACGCTTACCGGCATTCTCGGTTCCCTGAGTATTCTTCGTGAGAATGGGATCACAGAAGAACTTCGTGAAGATCTGTTGCAGAAAGCTGAAGATGGAACCACCAGAGTTCGGGACATTACCTCGAAGATGCTGGCATTTTCCAGAGGAGAAGTTACTCCGGTTCTGTTTTCTAACGAAACATTTTCGCTGGAAGTAAAACAACCGGAAAGAAAACAATCTGTTTTGGCAGATGAATTTATATCTCGCAGGCTTCTGCTTCTGGAAGACAATCCTTTTGTGTCACAGACAACCATGGGAATGCTTTTTACACTGGGTTACAATGTGGATTCGGTTACAAGCGGAAAAGCTCTTCTTGAAACATACAGGAAATCCATGAAAAGCAGGGATCCGTACCAGGTTGTTATCATGGATCTTACCATTGAAGGTGGCGTGGGGGGAACTGAAATAATCAGCGATCTTCTTGGATTGGATCCGGATGCTGTATGTATTCTTTCCAGCGGTTTTGCCGGCAGTGAAGTTATGGTAAACTACAGTTCATTCGGCTTTAAGGCTGCACTTTCAAAACCGTATACTGTCAGAGAACTTTTCGAATCACTGAATACGGCACTCAAGCATTAATGGAACAGAAATGCATTTGAAGGCGTATATAGCTTATGACTGTTCCCAGGGGGTTGCATGAAGGAAGGATCAAAGACAGCAGTGGTTTCCCTCGGTGCTTCGGAGCCGGTTGGTCCATACAGTCAGGCGGTTGTCTCAAATTCACTTGTTTTTATCAGCGGGCAACTTGGCATGGACCTGAAGAGGAAGAGACTGGGTGAAACTGTAGAGGAACAGACCCGTCTGGCCATGGAGAGCATCAGAGCAATAGTTACCCAGGCTGGAGGGTCGCTGGACGACATAGTAAAAACTACAATTCTTCTTGCGGATATGGATGATTTCGGTGCGGTTAATCAGGTGTATGCCCGGTTCTTCAGTGAGCCATACCCCGCAAGGGCAGCTTATCAGGTTGCAAAACTTCCACTTGATGCCATGGTTGAAATTGAAGCCGTGGCAATACTGAAAGAGAGATAGAATGCTGAGTCAGATCTGGTCAACAGTAACAGGTTCAGATGGTTTTACAAAATTCATCCTTCTTCTGATTCTTTTTCTTTCCATTGGTTCATGGGCGGTGGCAATTGCGAAATTGAAGGAATTACGAAGGATCATGAGTGCTTCAAGGGTATTTATGGAGGCGTTGAGGACCACAGGTCGACCGCCAGGCGGGGATTTTGTAAAGAGCTCAGGAGACATGGGCCCATTGGCAAGAATGTACACCGAGGCAGGACGGTATCTTGGTCGCAGGAAAGACCAGGGCAGGGAAGAACCACTGAACCGGGACGAAGTAGCCATTCTGCACAGCGCTCTGGAAAGAGAGGCAAGCGAGGATCTGGCACACAGAAGCAGGAATCTCGGCTTTCTCGCCACTGTGACCAGCGTCAGCCCTCTTCTTGGTCTGCTTGGAACAGTATGGGGAGTTCTGGCAAGTTTTATCGCTATGCGCGAGGCAGGAGTTGCAGATATCAGTGCCGTTGGCGCTGGAGTAGCTGCTGCGCTAACCACAACAGTTGCCGGCCTTCTTGCGGCAATCCCTGCAAATGTCTTTTACAATTACGCGGTTGGCAAAGTCGATGATCTTGCAGGTGAGATGGATAGATTCCTGAGTGAACTGGTGGATGTCTGCCGAAGAGGATCAATCCAATGATAAGGCAAGGGTACAAGCAGTTCTCGTCAATAAATGTAACGAACCTAGTGGATGTTACGTTTGTGCTGCTTGTTATCTTCATGTTGAGTGCTCCGGTTATGCAGAGAAGTACAGATGTTTCCCCTCCATCCACTGATCAGGGGCAGATCATTCAAAGACTGGATCCGGGTACTTCTCTTGTTGTAGAGATGGACGGGCTGGGAAACATGACTGTGGCAGGTGAAGTTGTGGCTCCGGAAGATCTTTCATCTCTTGCTGAAGCAGCTATTACCTCCGGCAGGGTTGATGCATATCTCAGAGCTGACGGAGAAGTGCAGTATGCAATACTCGCCGGTGCCCTTACAGAGCTCAGGCGTGGGGGATATGCAAATGTCGGTCTTATTCAGGAGTCTGCAAGTGGAATCGAGTAACCCGTTCCTGAGACTGCCAGGAGTTAAGAGTTCCGGAAAAAAGAGCGACATTTACCTTTCTGCCGGTATTCACATTGGAATTCTTCTTCTACTTGTTCTGGTAGGATTGTTTGCACGCAGTACCGAGACTATTCCCATGGGCGGAGGAGAGTTTGTTTCAGTAGAAATGATAATTCTTGATAGTGGCGACAGTCCGGCAGAGATTATTGAAGAAATAATTCCGGATCCTGTGGAGGAAATACAGGAAGAGATAGAGGTAGTTGAAGTCATTGAAGATCCTGTGGAGTCGGAAGTGGTGGAGGAGATTCCGGAGGTGATACCGGAACAGATCGAGGAAGTTCAGGAGGAAACAGCCCCCATGCAGAACACTGAATTCCTGGGTGTGGGATCTGAGGGAGAAGCCGGAAGCGGTGCCCCTGGTCCAGCCAGCTACGAGGGCAGAGTATTCAGCGCCATCAGAAGAAATTTCAGAACCTCTGTAAATCCTTCTCATAGCTATCAAATTAGTTTTACTGTCAATCTGGATGGTTCCCACAGCTACGAAGTGGTAAGAGCAAGCGGCGACAGCGGCTTCGACAGGGCGGTAACTCACGCATTGAATAGCGCAAGCATACCGCCGATACCGCCTGGACGCACTTCACCTGTTAATATGAAGATCGAGTTCTTTGGACCGGATGTCTAGCAGCAGCTATTTTTAGATGTATCTTCCGGGGTCACCTGACCCTTGTCATCGCCCCCTCAACACCCTCCCGGTTTTTCCCCGTTATCGCTCTTTTTAACATCTTCTTCCACTGGAGTAACAGAGTTCATTATTTCTGAGATCATTTTGTTTAACCCATCGTATTCAGTTTTTGTTATTTCTTCCAGACCCTCTTTAAGAAGAAGGCCAACCAGATGCTCAACAAACTTGATTCTTTCATTCCGGGAAACTCCCGGCAGAGCCATGCTGACTCAACACGGAAGCATTGTGACCATACGGTCCGCGCACATACCCATCATTTCATTAGGGATCTTCATTAGTTCTCCTGGTGGTTCGTGTAGGTTAACGGTCCTTCATGCCAGCCGGCCTCATCAAGCCATTGCTGCGGATAGCCCACTTCGTGTGCCATATGTCCCGGAGAGTTGATATAGCCGTCATCATACTTGACTATCATCAGATCTGCAAAATTCCACCATTCTGAAACAACGCTGTCTGCATTCGACTTGCAGAAGTCAGTAATGAACACAGTGCACTGATCAGCTCCGGAAGTATTGAAGATCTCCAGAGCACTCATATCGGAGATTGCGATCTTCCCGATCTCCTGTACTTCGATCGCTTCCTGTATTTCTTCTATATCTTTTCTCATATAGCTGTATTTTACCCCAGCCCAGTTGGCGACGAAATTAAATGCCCACCAGGCACTCTCTCTGGAATAGACACCTGGGTTGCAAGTCTGGTAAACATCCGGCAGATCACTTACTCCGCAGTAGAAAGGAACAAAGCAGGTTTCAGCTGGTTTGTCTGGTCCGAACCAGGTAATCCCGCCAATGAGGTCAGGCAGCCATGATCTTCCCTGATTCACATAAACATAACCGCAGTAATTCACAGAGAGAGGTCTTTCCCATGCACCTTCCAGTGGCCTGTCAGGGTTGTTCACATCTCCGCTTCCGTCAGCAGGACCATAAAATCTGTAAGGATATCCGAAAGGGCCTGCAGCAATACCAGCAGTCATATCGAACTGGGTACCTTCGTAATGGTCCCTATGAAGCCTCATCACATCACGAAGAGCCAGAGGCTGATCAGGCTTGATGCTGAATGGGTAGTAACGGGTGAACCCATCTTCAACCCAGGGGCTTAATTCAAGTGAAGGAGCCGCAAAGGACATTACCCGCCAGACTCTTCTCAAGCTGTAGTACGGATGGTTGTACTCACCTTCACTTACAGCCCTGAGCCAGTCCATTTCACCATCAGCCGGGCTCCACCAGCCAAGAGCCTCGCATTGATCAAACAGGTTGGAAGAATGCAGGAAAACAGATTCATCGTCTGAAACATCTCTGATCCTGAATTCATTGGCAGCAACAAATATTTCACCGTCTGGAACCTTCTGAGCTACCCACAGTCCACCGGTGCTGTCTGAGGTTCCGCAACACATTTCAATGACCCATGCCTCTTCCGGGTCTCCAAGAAGAAGGGTTTCTCCGGTTCCGTAGTATCCGTACTCTTCAATAAGCGAACCTATCAGCAGCACAGCGTCCCTGGCAGTGGTGCATCGTTCAAGAGCAACTCTTGACAGCTCAGCGGAATAAAAAATTCTTTTACCCGGTAATGGATCAAGCTGCATTTTCACCCCGCAGGTGCACTCACCTATCATCAACTGGTGTTCATTCATAACACCGTAACCGCCATCAAAGTACGCATATGTATGCTCAACCTGGGGGATCTCCCCCAGTGGGATGCTGCTTGCGTAATCCGGTGTATTGTATGTTGAACCGCGTTCATCGCAAACCATCCTCGGGTACTGAAAAGAGTTGTACTCCGGATATTCACCAAGGGCATTTGCCGAACAGTATACTGATCGCATTGAGCCGGGCTCATGATCAGCAGCTGGAACAAACACCAGCCTTTGATCGGACAGCTCGTTGTCATCCGAATGTGTTACATACATTGACCCGTCCTCCGATGCCCCCGGGGTAACGATAATGGTGGTGCAGGCAGCAGCAATACCAGCAACGATCCACAACAGGCTCAAATATTTACTCAT
>JAGLQD010000334.1 GCA_023136985.1 Candidatus Sabulitectum sp.
CGGATTGGGCGCGTGAAAAAGTTGAAGTCTTTTATTTATATGAGTATAAAAGCCTACCGAGGGCTTCTTATGAGCAGTTTTTATTGACTCCAAGAAAACGAGTTATTCCAGAAGGCCAAGCGCCGGGTGACCCTAGAGAACTGAGTTTGGACGATGCTGAGCGGTTGCGCGAAAAGCGTGCAAATAAGTCAGCTGCACGAGGGCAGCGGGGTAAGCAGCCCTCGAGAAGGAATACTGATCAAAGGGCGAATCGGAAAAATAAATCCAGGTGATGACGAGGCGAATGGATGCTCTGATGATGCTTCGCTGACCCCAATAAATTTTCCAGCAATAATCAAACCATAGCCACGGTTGATTCATAAACAAGGCAAATTCCTGAAGCTTTCCCTCCTCCGGTTACCTGAACGATTGTTGAAAGTACAATGCCGGAGTAGACACAGGTAAAAACCACTACCTACCATAAATAGCATTGACAGAGTATTGCTACAGGGGTATTGTCAGTTTGGGAAAAGACTCGGGAAAATCGGGTTTCTGAGACCCGATAACGATTGGTATGGAAATGAATATTCTACTGTGCTTCGTCTTCTCCTCTCTGTTCTTATTCTCACCCGCAGCAGCTGATAATGGAATTGTATACTTATCTCCTCTGGATGGGTCCGACTGGCAAAGCGCTGAAACCAATCTAATAATTGGATTCCATGGGTCCGCTCCAGAAACACTGAATTTTAAAGTGATCGGCAGCATATCAGGAGTGCTTGATTGTCACCGTTACATCTCATCTGATGGTAAAAGACTGGTACTTGCACCTGTTGGGGATTTTGCGCTGGGAGAAAGAGTTGACGTTACCCTTAATTGGTCCTCCAATTCAGCAGAATGGTCTTTTACTGTGAGGCCCGAGAATCCTCCGGAAGTACCTTTATCCTGCCAGGAGGAAAATTTCTTCACCGGGAGTGATCACAGAATGGATGGATTCCAGAGAAACCACTCTGGAGACTTTTCAGGTGGGGTGTCGGTTCCACTGAACTTTCCGGAGCTGATTATGAACTCTTCAGGTGAACCTGTCTTCTACTGGCATTGGAGCAAAGGTATATTTTGTGTTGAAGTGCAGCCTGGAGGTCTTCTAACCTTTGGCACCAGACTGGCAAATAACACGATAACCTAGCTTGTTCTGGACGATACATACACTTTCCTGGATTCTTTCACAGTAGTTGGATACCCCACAGATATTCATGACATTACCATACGGGAGAATGGAAATGCACTGCTGATCGGTGTTCATGCACGATACATAGATATGTCTCTGGTGGTTCCCGGAGGAAATCCGAACGCTCTGGTTAAAGGACTTCTTTTTCAGGAACAGGATGAAAACCATGTTCCGATTTTTCAATGGAGCAGTTTTGATCATTTCGAAATAACTGATGCAGCCCACTTTGTTGATCTAACCGCTGCTGTTGTGGACTATGTACACTGCAATTCCATTGCCGAGGATCTGGACGGAAACATTCTACTCTCCTGTCTGGCATTGGGTGAATGCACCAAGATCGACCAGACAACAGGAGACATCATCTGGAGGTTCGGAGGATTGGACGCCGATTCAAGCTGGTTCACAATGACAGGTGATCCTCTTGGCGGTTTCAGCGCACAACATGATTTCAGCTCTTTTGAGCCCGGCCTGTATACTGTTTTTGACAACGGCAGGTTTCATAGCCCTCAGGTTTCAAGAGGACTCGAATACCAGTTAGACACCTATACTATGACAGCTGAGCTGGTCTGGAGTTACCAGGAACCCGGTCTGTATGGAACCCATATGGGGTCAATGCAGCGTCTGCCCGATGGAAATTACATTATCGGATGGGGAGACATTCAAGGTACCACCACCTTCTCCGACGTTACGGAACTTCATCCTGATGGAACAGGAGAGCATTCAATGAGATTTGCTGATCCTGTTCTGGAGAGCTACAACGCATACAAGTACAACTGGAAGGTCATGCTCTCGTGCCTTACCTGATAGCAGAAGTCGACAGTGTTAACAATACTTCTGTGCTCACTTACAATGTTTTTGGCAACGATCAATTCGACCTGTACAGAATATGGCAGGGAACCTCTTCGTCCCAGCTTGATCCTGTATTCCTTACCCCTGAGCGTCAGGTAAGTATATGGGACCTTCCAACCGGCTGGATTTACTTCGCTGTGAGTGCCCTGGATTCAAACCAGGTAGAGACAGGACTTTCCAACATAGATTCAGTGTTTGTTCACTGGACGGGGATTAGTTCTGATCATGATGCAGTCACAGCAGTTGCTCTTCTATATCCCAATCCTGCAGTAAGTGTTGTGAATCTGCTGGTAAACTCCTCAGCAAACGGCAATGCAGAGATTGATTTCTTCGATATCACAGGAAGAAAAGTATTCTCAACCGGTAAATTCCCTGTTCAGGCCGGAGGAATATGCAGAACTGTTGCGATAGATGGTCTGCCATCCGGTCTGTACACCGTCCGGATTTGGGGAGATTGCGTGGAGTTCACCGAAAGCCTTGTGATTCTCAGATAAGAATGAAGGGTACTCTGCGTAAGTGTCGCAAGTGACGGACAATAGCAAGGACAGATTCGGACACCCGGGTTCTGTGTCAGATATACCTGTCAGTTCACAAAGAAAAGTGAACACAAGCCCGTGCAATCAACCAAAGCGGCAGTTCTTAGTCCAGAGTTATGCCGATGGGCAGAGCGATGTACCATATGCCTGGTTCGTATGGGCCATCAAGCCAGCTTCTGACCACATAGTCAACATGGATAGTGTCTTCATTGAAAGAGTATGCGTGCTCGGCAATTTCCTGGTTGGAAAACAAGTCCATGGTGAAGATCAGAAGCATTCCATCTTCCGGGAAAAATGTCTCCAGTCCGGGATAGTTAACTTCAGAAAAGATCGAATCCAGCATTTCCGGTGACTCTACCAGGTAGAAGCCATCAGCTGATGGCTGGTATGGGCTGAGTATGATGTTGGTGCTTCGCCTTAATCCGTTATCAAACAGCTCTTTGACATCTCCGGTAACAACCCTGCTCTTGTGCTCATATGAGTCTTCATACTGGTCTTCCTCATTGCTGTCGAAGAGACACGCTGATGAAGTCAGCAGGAATAGAACTCCCAGCAAACTTATAACCCTTTTCAATTTGACCCTTCTTTCTCTGCTGACTACAAAACCAAGAATGGAATTGCACCCTATTTCCAGCAATGCTGCTTACTCGGACTCACTCCATAATTATTATAAGAGCTATGCATGATAAACACAAGAACCAAACTGATCTTACAGGTAACCGGATATCTTGTGGTTAATTACCTGAGGAGCTATCATAAGTACCGAAGCAAGATAAATTTCCACAAAAGAGCGCAAGGTTAAGAACCATCGATTGAGCTGACTCAAAATGCAAACACTCAATTGCAGAGCAGCAGTTCATTCGAAGCGATGCGATCACAGAGGAACGGAGAACTGAATGCTTACCTTATCCCTGCTGATGTCTGCTGTCCTTTTAACTACCGGTGTAGCCATAACAGAACCTGTGGACGGAGAAACTTACAATGGTGACTGGCTCACTCTCAGGGCTATTGTCGAAAATGAAAATGAAATCCCTGATTCAGTGCTATATGTCATAAACG
>JAGLQD010000335.1 GCA_023136985.1 Candidatus Sabulitectum sp.
GTTTCCGTGAATTGTATTTGTTTCATCAACGCTCATGTCATCAATCTGAATTTCTGCCATATCCATGAAGTCCGGACTGGAAGTATCTGAATCCCATACTTTGAAAATAAGCCTTTGTGTCTCGGGGCCGCTGAAATCTTCCGGCCCACAAATTTGCAATATGAGAGGTGCATCCCAAATGGCAGAAGTACCAGAATTCTCTTTCTCTATAGTTCCGCACTCATATGATTCACTTGAACCGTTATCGGAATAAATATCTATATCAAGATCAGGTGCACCCCCAAATGGATCCCATGCAGACCCATTTTGTTTAGATGCTGGTGCATTTCTCACAAGAAGATTTGTTATCTCATAGATTCCAGTCCTGAGCGCACCATCAAGTTCCGGAGGTGGTGGTCCTTCCCAAGCAAGTGCAAGGGAGGCCAGAAGGACAGAAAGAATAACTGGTGTTTTCATAATTTCACTTCTTTTCTTCAGGTTAGAATGTAATTCTCCAATCACAAAGGCTGCAGCAATAAAGTCTGGATAACTCTTTCACCTAAGGTCTGTATGTCGTTCCGTTACACTTCGGGCAAGGAGGAAGAGTATCTGTAGAATCATCAAGTCTGACCTTTTGCCCGCACTTTACACAAGTATAAGTTCCCACTCCTGGTCTCTCGCCTGTCACTGACATTTGTTTCTCCTTTACCTTCCGAGATAGCGTTTTACATCTAAAACAAGTGGACCAACCGCACTAACAGCAATTCTTAGCATTTCTTTTGAAACCCCTAGTTTTGTCGACCAATAGTTTAATTCCCAAGATTGATTGACATTTATTTTGTTCGAATCTTCCGGTCTTTTTCTACTTAAGTCATCTGCCATTTCATTTCCTCCTGCATAATACCACTGATACTGACACATTCTCACATATATATTCTATACTTATATAGTTCATGTCAATAGTAACTATCTACCTGGATAAACAAGCTGTAGCCAATGTGTCGTATCAAATCCCAAACATGTATTTAAACATCAAAGATCTCCCATTGTACACATACTCCACAGTATGCCTCAGAAAAGCTTAAGACATACAAACAAGGAAACTCTTTCATTCATTACAACCCCTTCGATTAAAGCATCTCCATGGACATTCCCTAGAACTCAAGAATATCGGCAGAAGAAACATCCTAAAGCAGTACTACAGCCAATCCAAACGCAAACTCCAGCTGGAAACATTACCCCAGTGATATTGGAAACATCTCTACAGCAAGGACTGGAAAGATAAGTCCGGCAAAAGTGGAAACTTATCCCCGGCGTATGCGCTCAATCTCTCCTATCAACCGCCTTCCTGTACAAAGCAACCAGAGCATGCCACAGCACCAGCAACACCCACACTACACCCCAGAAAACCGAGGCATAGACAACAAAAACAAATTCAAGAGCGGAGTGCCCCAATCTGGGAACACGCAAAGAATGGTGTTTGGGTAACATGGTAACTGGATTCCCGAGACCCGTGCCCGGTATCACATCTTGTGTGAACTACCGGAGGTCTCCTCCCGTCTGCATTTCGCGAACGCTATTTCCAACTCGATCCAGCAATTGGTGAGTTCCCGGAATTTCCGGTAGTTGGCCACTGCTTCCGATACCTCATCAACATTCTCGGGTCGCACATAAAGGGTGTGCCCTTTACCTGCGTGGGTAAAGCTGAGCTGATGGTATTCACCACCGCCAGACCTCTTTTGAACAGAGAGAGTTCCGGGATGCATATGACCGACCCTGGCAATCGATTGCTTAACCAAGGTCATCTTTTCTTCAAGTTCGATCATCGTGTTATTCATGATTGTATCATAATATGATACAATACTAATGTCAAGCCCCAATAAATGGACAACTATTGAATTGTCATGGCTTTATGCAATTTTTGGTTTAAGAAAATAGAATCAATTTTACTAAGATATCTATCCTGATTGAAGGTGAACTACCATGGATTTCACAACAACAGTAGTTTACTAAGGCTGCAGGGAAATTCTCAGATTCTCAAAATCGGACTCACTTCCACCGAGGATCTCAAGCAGCTCTTCCTGACGAGGCTGGCCGAAAGCCAACCTGTACAGTGCTAGACTTTTCCTCAGCCTTTTCAGCATGGACTTTTCCCTGCTGAAGGGAAGCATTGGGATGACCCTTCTTACCTTGCTGGGGTTTGGTCCTTCTTCAAAGATCCAGTAGGGAAAGATTCCATTGGAATCATCACCAATTTCTACTGCAAGATTAAACAGGGCTTCCCATGGGTCATCGATCCCCTGAACTTTCATTTTTCGTAGAGTCTCTATACCGAAATATGAAGCGACGTTCTTTCTGACAGCATGCCCCTTATACCTGTGTACTCTGCCCTCTCTCTGCTCCAGATCAACTGGATTGCCAGGCAGGTTCCAGTGCCAGACCTCGTGGCAGTAAGTATGGAAATCCAGCCCCTCCTGCCCTATGGATGTACTTGCAAGTACAAAGGGGCGGAATGGTGAGTTGAAGGCTTCACGAACCGTCCCGGCCCTTACAATGTCACTATCCTTTTCACCTACAAGATCAGCAAACCTCAGTGCAAACCGGCACCGCATTCTAAAAGAGTCCTTTGTTACTTCCCCACCATTAATACCCAGTTGATCCACAGCGATACTTGAAACTCTCAGAGAAAGAGAATCATGCATACTCACTGCAACAGTTTTAACAACCTCTGAATCGGCATGATCAAACAGCCCTAGAGATTCTTTAAGTACATGTGCATACTCATCAAGCACAGCCTGCAGATTACCATCGATGGCATAATGCAGTGTAGCTCGCCACAGAGGAATATCCTGACCGTGCAGGTGTCTTATCAACAATTGAGAATCCGGATTGTTAAAAAGAGATCTGAACCCGTTTGCCACAGTTGCAGCTGCACTGAGAAGTGCTGGATCATCCCAGGACAGAGAAGGTGCTATTCTATGTAACGCTCTCGCAGCACAGATTGCCGGACTGCCCAGAGCAATCTCAGAAACAATCTCAAGCAAATCAGCAGGCATTGAACCAAGTGCAAAATCAGACGAGAATGCGCTTGCGAATAGATCTACATGCTCGGGAAAACCTTCACCATCCCTGCCGGAGCCGGTACCAACTTCTTTCCAGCCTCCCCACTTCAACGAACACCATCGGAAAAGTTTCTCCTTGAACCCGCTATCCAGATCCATCTTGGCAAACACAGCCCAGTGCCAGCTTAAATCATGGCGGACAGAATCTTCAGCGTAAACACCAAGCCCCTTTACAACAGAGGCAAGCTTTTCCCGAATTAAAGCAAGCACATCACCCGCCTCAGGTAAACCATCCTTACCCCAATCAAGGGCAATTTGAAGTGGATCAATTACAGAAGCCAAAAATGAACTGGGAAAAAGCAGGAGCAGCGATGACATACCTGTTGGCTTCCCATCCTTCGTTGGAAAGGGCAGAAATTGATTTGCCTTCTGATGCAATTCAAAATACTGCACTCTCTCATCGGAAGAGCGCACCATTCGACGCTCGGATTCATAGGAACAGATGGACGCAATTGCATCCGGCACAACATTCCATGCTGAAAACACCAGACTTTTCGTGGGAGACTCATCAAGATCAAATACTTCACTCGGTTTATAGTACGGCAGTGAAGAAGGCATCCAAAGCAGTTTCCACTGCCCCTGGTCCACAGCCACATCAATCAGACGACGCAATCTGGGATTTCCCGGCTCAAGCGGTAAAAAGTCTCGGATGGATTCTTCAGCAATAAGGTAAGGTAAATACTTGCGTAAAGCATCAAGGAAATCCTCCGTTGGGTTCTCCATCAGCTTCTCAAAATTCTTCTTTAAAACATACCCCTTCATGAAATTCAACAGATATGGGGCTGATTTCCAGTATTCAATCACATTACCCGCCGATAAAGCAGCAGCGAGCCTTGCTGTACCAACAGCCTGCTTAAGATCGCCAACACACAATTCAGCAGTAACAGGCACCTCAACAAGCATGGAATTCCTGTCACTGGTAAACCCGACTCTTTCCGTTCTAACCATTACAGACATAAGTAAGCTTCGCAGCGATTCCTGAACCACGCTCATATCCGAATCACCATAACCACCAACCAGTGCATTGCGGTAAGCCTCAAGATTCAACTTAACTTCTTCCAGCTTCTCGGGTGAATCGAACAAAAAGCCTAAAGTCTCAATGAAATCCGAATAATGGTTCTCATCTTCATTTGAAAGTGTGTACATTTTGTAAGGAGTAGCAGAGAGCATCAGCACCCTGGCATGAGTTCCTGAATCAGGATCTACAAAGTTCATCAAACTGTTTGCCAGAAAGGCCGCTTCATCTTCCCCGTGCAGCAGTTTCTTAAATCTTTGAAATTCGTCCAGAATCACCAGATCAGGTTCCAGCTTGCTGATGCATACCCTGGCAAGTTTCTGCCGCAGCTCTGCGACAACACCGTTGCGTATGCAAACAATAGATTCTTCAGGATTAGCTCTCACATACAGATAGCCGGCACTGCATAAATCAA
>JAGLQD010000336.1 GCA_023136985.1 Candidatus Sabulitectum sp.
GTATCACTTACAGTGTATCTGCAATGACCTGCCCTAACTGCGTCCGGTCGGTTTCAGAAGCCCTCGGCAAGCTTTCAGGAGTAGGGTCAGTGGCAGTATCACTTGAATCTGGTACAGCAGTGGTGGTTCCAACACCTGGCTATTCCAGCAGTAGTGTTCTTGAAACACTGGCTGATATAGGTCACCAGGGTGAGCTTATGAGTGAGGGAGAAGAAAATGGATCATCATGTTCCTGCAGTTCATGTCACAGTTGATGAAGTAGAACAGCTTGCGGATCTATTCAGTCAGACTGCAGATCCAACCCGGCTAAGAGTTCTATTGTTCCTTTTGGAAGGTGAGCAGTGTGTGTGCAGCATATCGGAACAGCTTGATGTATCGGTCTCTGCTGTTTCTCATCAGTTGAGAAGACTAAGAACCGGAGGATTGATCTCTCGCAGAAAGCAGGGCAGGCATGTATATTACGCCTTGGCAGATGATCATGTAAGAACACTGATTTCAGTTGGTCTGGAGCACATAAGGGAATAGAACAGGAGGTCAAATGCCGTCCTACTGGCCGTTACTGCTTGGAGCGGTTCTTTTGATTACACTGGTTCTTGTTGGCAAAAAGCTTTTTCCCGGCATCGGTTATGTGTCCTTAAGGAATATGAAGCTGAATGCTGAAGCTATAAGCGCGGTTCCTCTCTTAACTCTATCCACTGACAGATCAGGTAACATCCTGCAAGTTCATTCAGTACCAGCAGGTTTTGCCGATAATTTTCACTGTAAATATAAAAGCTGGTACGAGTATATCCAGAAAGGCTTTCATGAAGATTTCACAAAAGCATTAAGAAATGCCTTTTCCTCCGGTACTCCCGGTAGTTTTCGTTATTCTATCCTTTCAGACTCTGGAATCCGCTGGTATGAAGGTCGGATCGTAAAGACTTCTGAAGAGAGTCTTCTTGTGACTGTAAAAGACATTACAGAGAGCAAGATCACAATGGAAAAGCTTGAAATGGCTTATGATTCTGAGGAAATGACAACTTTTGTTTTAGATGTGGGCTCCATGTCTATATCCTTTGACAGAATAGATTTTATCAGAAAGTGGTCAGGTAGCGATGTTCCAAATGTGATGAAATTTAATGAGATGCTTGATCTATTCCCGGATGCACAGGGAAGGGTTTTGATTGATGCTCTCAGCCGCATTGTCGCAAGCAATGAAGAATTTCCTTCAGTAGAGGTTGAGATTCCCGATACACAGAAGAGGGAAACCAGCTGGCTCATAGTAAAAGGCCTTGGGGTTTCACGGGATTCTTCAGGCCGGGCTTCAACAATTCTGGGAGTTGTCCGGAACATTACAGAGTCTGTCCGTGTTCAAGTTCAACTTAAGAATCTGAATTTGATGCTTAAGAACGTACTTGATAACATTCCCGCCGGCCTTTACTGGAAAGACAAGGATCTGAAATACAAGGGCGCAAGTCGTATTTTTCTTAAAGACATAGGTTTGGCATCAGAGGAATTTCTTGATAATAACCTGTGGTTCACGGAAAGATCAAGGCAGTTGGAGCAGCAGATCATTGCCACAGGAAGATCTGTTCTGAACAGACAGGAGATACTGCAGTCTCCAGGGGGTGTGGAAACAAGAATAAATATCAGCAGAGTTCCTCTGAGATCGCAATCGGGAGAGGTCATTGGTCTCATGGTCGCATATGTTGATGTTACGGAAAACATTAAATTCAGGGATCAACTTACCCGGCGCAAAGAATTTCTATCAGGGCTTGTAGATAACCTTCCTGTGGGTTTCTTCGCCAAAGATCCAGCTACTGGCATGACTTACAGGATATGGAACAGAGAAATGGAGCGGATATTCGGGTATACAGCATCGGAGGCAGTGGAGCAAAGAGATTGGAATCTATTCGGGACCAAGGCAGCTGCATTGATGAAGAAGGATGATGACGCACTGCTGGCAGATCCGGACACTGGAAAAACACCAAGGATTTACAAGCTTCCCGGAAGAAGCGGATTGCGGACAGTGAGTGTTGTCAGAGTTCTTCTATATGATGATCTGCTGGATTCCAATCTTGTAGCCGGAGTGGTTGACGATATTACAAGAGAGAGTGAGTTAGAGGATCAACTTAGGCAGGCACAGAAGATGGAGGCAATCGGCAGGCTGGCAGGAGGTGTTGCCCATGATTTCAATAACCTTTTGCAGGTAATGATGGGTTCTGCCGAAATTGGCAGCAGCGGAACTATCAATGCTGAAAAATCCTTCAATCAGATACTGGAAGCAGGGGAAAAGGCCATGTTTCTCACCCGTCAGCTTCTTTCTTTCAGCAGAGATGAAAGTTTCAACAGAAGAGTCTTTTCAGTAGATCATCGGGTAGGAGAATTTATCAGAATGGTGCACCGGATAATAGGAGAGAATGCAAAACTGGAATTTATCTCAGGAGCACCTGGAGCAAAGATCAATGGTGACCCTTTTCAACTTGAACAGGTTTTGATGAATCTTCTGGTGAACGCAAAGGATGCAATACCTCATGGCCGGGATGGTTTGATAAATGTGGAAACCTCCACATCAAAGATATCATGTTTTGCCGGAGGTGAGCCTGTGGAGTGTGTGATTATTTCCGTTATGGATACCGGTGAGGGCATCCCACCGGAAATATTGGATAAGATCTTCGAGCCGTTCTTCACAACAAAGGCTCAGGGCAAGGGAACAGGTCTTGGGCTTGCAAGCAGCTATGGTATAGTGGCAAAACATGATGGCATAATTCAGGTGGAGAGTACTCCAGGACAGGGAACGCGCTTTGATGTATGCATTCCCCTGTGTTCGGAAAGTCTGGAAAAGCAGGAGGAAAAGAAATCGGAAGATGCTCCAGACAGATCATTGGTCTCTCTTGAAATTCTGCTTGCTGAAGATGAGGAAATGGTTAGAGAAATTGCCAGAACTATACTGGAGTCTGCAGGGCATTCCATTGTTGAGGCAAGAGACGGGGGAGAAGCGGTAAAACTTTTCATGGAGAACAAGGATCTCTTTGATCTGCTGGTTTTCGATGCCATTATGCCAGTGATGAATGGCAGTGAAGCTTACATGATGATTCATGCAGAAGCATCGGATATTCCTGTTTTGTTCTGTACGGGATACAGCAGGGATACCCTTGCTGGATCATTCTCTGATAAGGAGAAGACAGCTGTTCTTCAAAAACCCTATGCAGCAGCTGATCTTCTTGAAGCTGTGAAAATTCTTGCTCGGGGCAATTTGTAAAAGTACCGGTAAAGAAATCATTTAGTCATTAATGCTGGAGCTGCGCCTTTCAGGTAAGGTAAGCGTTCTATATCAGGTCCGGTCCACCGAAGCAGAATGTGTTGTGGAATTGAAAAAAGTAGCATATTACCGCCCATGAAGGAAACCATAAGATTTATAAGTGGAGAGGCTATCTCCAGCGCAGTGGCATCTCTGTATGCCCAGTCGTGTATCGGCCCTCATTACAGTGTGGAAAAAAAACTGACTTCAATCCTTGCGGAAGAAAGTCCCGGACCCGGCAGGGAAGCACTGAAAATTGAGATAGAGAACCTTAAGATCGCTGCTGAGACAGGGCTTCCCATATGTCAGGACACAGGAACTGCAGTGGTGTTTGTAGAGCTGGGCAATCTTATCTGTATTTTTGACAGCTCTCTTGCTGACGCGGTAAAT
>JAGLQD010000337.1 GCA_023136985.1 Candidatus Sabulitectum sp.
AAGTGAGAATCTCAAGTCGTCAATGGTGAAAAGGTTCTGAGGATCAGCCATGGCGAGAACAAGCCTGCGCCCTTCCTTCTCTACAGGAATAACTTCGTACCGCAACGCCAGTTTCGCAGAGACAAGAGCCAAAACTTCCGGCGATATATCGCCGCTCTCTATGTTAACAGCTTCAATATGATTTTGTCTTGCAAGGTAATCATTTAGCTTCTCTTCGGATATAAGATTCATCTTAACAAGATTATATCCCAGCCTGCCACCCTCGTTTTTCTGGTGTTCAAGGGCATTTGTGAGTTGATCCTGATCAAGAAGCCCAGCTTTCAGCAACATCTGACCCAGTTTCATTCAAACCTCTTCCTTGCCTCAAATAAGAGAATAGGGGCACACGAATACATATCTTTTAATGATAATGCTCTAATGTCAATAGGTGAATCAGAAATTGATTGTTACTGAAAGATTCAGACCTACATCCTTCTGATCATACTGGTTGTTAACTGCATCTTTCTTCCAACCGTAAATTGCTGTCATTGAAGCCGTAACTGTTCCAAAATCATAAGAAGCAGATGGCTCAATACGCCATTCAGTCTTATCCGACTGAACCTGGGTCTCCCCTGTCTGACCACCGGTGACCTCGCTTCTACTGGTCGATCTGGTAATAGAAAGTGATGTTGTCAGGTCACTGCGGAATGACAATCGCAATCTGTCCAGAAGAGGAATTGGGATAGAAAGCCCTCCAGGAGCACTGAAACTGTAGGTCAGCTTGAACTGAGCCGAGTTGTTTCCCGAACTAACAACCGCAGAGGTTCCTGTATAATTTCTTGTTTCAGTAGTAGACATATTGTCGGAAATTGTTATCTGAACCTTGTTATCAAATGAACCTGTAAAACTGAGTAGAGGGCTCCATCTCGAAGTTTCTGTTTCGCTCACCGGGGTTAAGCTGTCACTTTCAATTCGTGATGACATGCTGGTTTCCAGCCTGTAGCCACTGCTAACTGAACCGCTCCTGAGAAAAGCAAGTGGCCGATATCTTTCCAGGCCACTCCACGACACTGTAACTGAAGGCCATGTGGTATTGTCTGTTCTGTTCCAGAAGCCCGAATAATAGCTTTTGTTCTCGGAATCATTGTACTCTAATCTTACAGACATCGTGCTGGTTGGCCTGTACCCCCCTGAGATCTGCATTGAATTGGAAGTCGTCTTGTTGTACGGATCCAATCCGTCGATCTCCGGCTCAAATCCGAATTGGTAGGCTGCTGAAGGCATGATCGGAACATCGTTGTAGTCACTGCCCCGGGATCTGCTGAAAACTATATTCGGATCTGTGATCCTGTCAGCCCATCTCTCCATCTTGCTTAACAGCCACCTTGGACTGCCTGGTAAAGCGCCCTCATCAAGCCTCTCATCCCTTAACCTCGCTATGGATCTGATGGTGTGAGCAAGCCCGAGCCTAAGGTTAAGCCTGGCAGTAACATCACTACCCACATCAGGTCGGCTTAGGGTATCTGCCCCAGTGGCAGTGTGCGGGCTGAGTCTTGTCATACCGTATCTTACATCCCAACTGGCTCTGGGTTTAAGATAATTCCAGAAGTTTATCTCCTGACTCGCCCCGGCACTCTGGTTGCGCGAGACCTCTCTTCCAATATTGAATCCAGTTAATGGTTCATCCCATGGGTAGTACATATCACGGCCCACAGCAAGGCTGTAGCTTGTTGTAAGCCCTTTCCATGGGTTAAAGGCAATATTGCCGTCTGTAAGCAGCACGCGCTCTGTATCGTCCCGGGTAAGAACAGTATCATTGTTCGCAATGTCATACATCACATTTCTTCCGCGCCTCCAGCTTGCGCCAAACCCGAATCTCGTAGGGCGAAGCCTTATATCCTCCAGCACCGGCATACGGAACAGACTCATTCTGCCCAGATGCAGGTCATAAGTAAAAGAAACATTTTCATTTACAGTGGAATCACGGGTTGTACTTGTTCTTCCCCACCCATTTCCAAGAGCATGCCGTATGTGAATCGGATCAAGAAAGTACTGTCCGAAGAAATCATCAGATCTGCCGTTTCTTCTCCACTGAATCGAAGTGTCCCACTTGTTGGATTCAGTGCGGTAATCCCATGTTTCATCACCTTCCAACCGTATGTCACTGTTGATGGCATACCTGGGCTCAGAGAAATGCCTGTTCCATGCATAAGTAGCCGGAAGCGACCAGTTCCATACAGGAGGGGTAAATCTGTCCAGATTAAGAGTAGACGAAGCACTGTAACGGGTCACCGTAGTTCCGGTTCCACTGGTTTTACCCAGGCCGTGAAAATCATCATCAATCATTCTGTAGTCACCTGAGATTGAAAGCATATCCGCGAATTTGATGTCGCCTGACACCCGGTGCGCACTTCCAGGCTCCAGATAGTGTCCCACAACTGTAATGTCATCAACCCATACCAGATTAGTCAGTGAAGGCTCGCTCCTGTTTCTCACACCAAGACCCAGCATCATGATCTCGGAAAGGGATGGATTGCCTACAACCGCAATATTTCCCGATCTCAGTTCATCCTCTCCGGTCTGATCTTTCAAGGTTTTCAGATCGACCAGATCCTGAAGATCAACCTCTACCTCCTGCCAGCCCTGCTGTATGTCACATGTAACTTCATAGTAATTCAAGCTGTCTCTGCCCATCTGAAAAAACAGTTCTCCTCCGGAAGAACCTCCATGGAAGGGAAAGCTCAAGGATCGGTACTGGGTATAATTCTCTATGGAATAAAATGTCTGTCTTGCTACTCCTTCATGACCTGAAAGTATTTCAGAACATTCCAGACTAATGGATTGCTCAAGTTTCAGCTCACCGTTTCTGTCTTCACCTGGATCAATATCAGGTGGAGGGTTGTCAATGTAATTCTGATTCTGACGATTGTTCACAACAGAGACTGTGAATTTTTCCTCCGGTTGAACCGGGAAACCTATCTGCTGGATAAGGCTGATACTATTGGGCTCCCATCTGTTGCCCACAAGACCCATATCATAGAATTCAAGAGTATCCTGTTGTGTAAACCCATCAACCCATACACGGGCATATGTGATTTTCTCCCAGGTAGGATCTCCTGTAGAGACAAAAGGAACGCTCACCAGCAGAGAATCATCAAGAGGGATCTGAACAAGCATCCATCCGGTAGAGCTGGTTGAAACTATATAGTCGGGATCATTCAAAGGTATTCTGATCCTGAAGAAAGAATTTGACCGGTCAAGAACACCATTCCGGTTCAGATCCTCTGTGTCCAGTCTTCCATTATTCTCGCAGTTGTTAATAGCGTCGAATCTGATGTCAAGAGGGTCACCGGCATTGTACAGGTAGTTGTCATCGTTGGGATCAGGGTTACTGCTTGAACTGTATCCAGGTTCATCAACGGAAGGCAGTATATCAAGTCCGGTGTCTTCAGTGGTCGATCTTATTCCATCAGAGTTAACATCCTCTGTATCAAGCACCCCGTTGGCCCTTCTTACGAGATCGTCTCCAACCCTCTCGAGCCAGTATGAGTCTTCATCAATTCTATCACCAAGATCAATGTAAAGATTACCGTCTACTGCGCAACCGGTTGCTCTGACATAAAGAGAGAGATGAGTTTTCCTGGATAGATCAGTTCCGTAACGCTCGATACATCTCTGAAATCCACCCCAGGAACCGGTAAGGTTGTCCTCGTCCGGAGTAAAAACAAACTGCAGCACTCCGCTGATCTTTTTAAGAGCATCATTACTGGTCTCGCCTGGAATAATGTCGTGAAGTGACCATCTGTCTGTTGCGTTGTACCACCTGGATTCCCCAACTGGAAAAAACGATGGAGAAGCACTTCGGGGCATGGAAGAGTAAAACCATGCAGACCTTGACTGTCCAATGGGGAATGTAGATTCTGATCCCTCCATGTCATCCAGCCAGGCTTTGCTCTCTCCTGCAGGAAGGCTTACCGCGACCTCTCCCGACAACACGACCTGACTCTCGGCTTCAGTGTAAACCAGAGGCAGCATATTCACAGCATCGGTAAGAAACTCAGGTCTTGCCTCAAGATGTACATCAACATCAAACACAGTGGTTCCGAACGAACCCTCTCCGACTCTGGGTCTGTCTTCAGGGGAATTTGCATTTTCATACATCATGGTTCCCCCGATCCAGGAATGTGTACCCATATTGTACACTACCCTGGTACCCAGCAGGGTTTTAGATACAGAGCTGAAAAAAGGAATGTACTCAAAAGTTACTCGAAGGGTATTGGCAGGATCCTGTGCAAGATCAGCTGCTTCACCCATGAGAGTCAGCAAACCCACTTCATAGATTATTGAATAGTCAGTGTTGCGTACCAGAGTTGTTGCTTGACCTGCAACTGTAAGAGTAACTTTCTCGCTGCCCTCCACAATACCCATGTGGCCAAGGGAATAAGTAGTGGAAGCAGCTCTGTAGCTTACCCGCATGTAGTAAAGAGACTTGTTCATGGCGGGGTTTTTTTCATTGTAAACAACATAGTTGGGATAATCCAGATCTGTACTGGCAAACGGTCTGCTCTGGGGAAACATTATGAAACCGTTTTCCCAGTCCATTGTAACATCCTCATCGTACATGAGACCATCGCCGTTTGTATCAAGACCCAGAACCTGGATAAATGGCACTCCGTCCTGAACAGAGGTGGGATCTTCACCGGGTCGCTGCAGAAAAATATCACAGTTGAAACTTTCCCTGACAATATTGTTGGCGCCCAGGAAGTAGTAATTCCTCATCTCGTACTGCCACGAAAGATCATCGGGAAACGGATTGGTCTCCTTTATCAGCTTGAGGTTGTAAGGAGCAGTCGCAGTTCCCACAGTATCACCAGCCATGGTGACAAGCGCAACGGCAATGCGGTAGTTATCGTTCACAGGTCTGATGAATCTGATTGTTCTGTTGGAATCCACCAGCACGAAATCCTTCTCGATTCCCTGTTCAAGTACATCCCACCATCCCGGTTCCGTCACCTCTCCCCCTGAAGGGGTCGGTATGAAACAGGTTCCCTCAACTGCACCTGTCTCAAGATTATTTGTTGGATCACCATCGTCAATAAACACACTAATGGCCAGGGGGTTCATGTATGGTGCTGAAACCGTGTCCGGAAACGCCCGGAAGAAGTAATTGTTCGCAGGGCGTATATCCAGGATCGAATCGTTCACAAGAGAAGCCTGCCCAACAAAATCAGAGCTTTCCGTTGAACTGCCTTCCTTGCTTGCTATGGCAGTAATATCAAAAGGGCCTGCCTGGGCAATGAGCTTTGCACCGAAAAGCCCCTGATGCGGAATTGAATAGCTGATAAACTCAGGACCTGTGATGGACAGATTTACATCACCCAGTTCGATTGACTGTATGATTTCATCATCATCTCCGTCGTAGCTGAGACTCACGCTGTAATCTGAACCGATCTGCCTCTGGCTGTCATGATCCACAGACACATGAATTTTCTCACCGATTGTTCCATCCAGTCGAATGCGAAGATCCTGTTCCATCTTCAGGTCAGGAAAGAGAGATGTACTTGATCCCTCAACATTCACTCTGTTTGGATAGATATGACTTACCCCTGAGAGAGAGATCGTCTGATGCCCGGAAATATCAAGCTGACCGCCGGTTCCTATTGCGTCGCCTATAAGACCCGGCATTGAAAGCGGCAGATAGATGGTTGGAACAAGACTACCATGAGTATCGCTGTTGCGAATGCCGTTTCGGGCATTTGCCTCAGTCCATTCCTTCCACGTACTCCACCCTATAAGCCTTGAGCGAACAGCATCAAGAGACCATGTTCTGGAGGTTGCAAGAGGGTAGCCTCTGTACATAAGTCTGTAACTGAGACCATCACCCATCAGGCTGGACCATACTTGAACCTGAGCTGCCGGAAGGCTTACAAGCCACGGCAGAGAGTCCTGATACCAGTAACCGGGATTCTCGTCAATAAGCGTAAAACTGCGCAATCCGGCTGCACTGGCCGAAGATACAATTAAAAACAAAAGCGCTGGAATTAAAAGTATTTTCATTTCACCTCGTGAGTTCTATCCTTGAACAACAACCATGTTCCATGAACCATGACAGTGAACCCCGACATTGCTATAATTCACCGTCAGCCACCTTGAACGCAAGCGTCTATCATGGGAATTTAATGAAAAAGTTGC
>JAGLQD010000338.1 GCA_023136985.1 Candidatus Sabulitectum sp.
TCTGCTCTCTCTCGGGCTGTTTACTTTCATAATGCTGCTGGACAAACTTCTGGATCTGCTGGATCTAATCGTCAGCAAAGGCGTTCCAATGCGAGTTGTTGCGGAAATCTTCATGCTTCTACTCCCGTCAATGATCGCGGTGGTTATTCCCATGGGAGTTCTTGCGGGAATTCTAATTGCCGTTGGAAGACTGTCGGGAGACCTTGAGATCACTGCAATGAAAGCCAGCGGCGCAAGCATCTACAACATAATATTTCCTCTGGGGATGGTGGCATTGCTCATAGCTGGAATTCTTGTGGTATTCAACAACAGCGTTCTTCCAGAAGCCAACCATATTGCCCGCAACCTTCTGCTGGATATAGGAACCATGAGACCAACAGCAAGGATCGAACCTGGGATGTTTGTTGATGAAATTGAGAACTACAGGATCTTTGTTCAGGAAAAGGATGACCTCACTGGAAAATTGTTCGGTGTGATCATCCATACAAGTAATCCCGGAGCACCTGCAAGAACAATTACCGCCATGGAAGGAACCATGGAACCTGTGGGAGCCAACCACCTCCGTCTGACGCTTGAAAATGGTCAAATGCATGAAAAGGACAGGGTGAACGGCTACAGATATGCTTCCTTCAAATCCTATATCATTGATATTGCCAGGTCTCAGGAACTGGTAAGGCATGACAGGAACAGCAGAGGCGACAGAGAGATGTCGGCGGAACAGATGGGTGTTTTTGTTGACAGCCTTCGGGAACGCAGAATTCTTCTTACAGACAGCATATCAACCGTTGCTGAGGTTTTCATGGCCTCCGTTTACAGTGAAGACAATCCAGTGGCTTCAGGTGACAGCACAAGAAGGATAAGAAACACCATGACATGGCTCACCGGCACATCCACGAATATGATCCTTCTAAACGAACAGGTAAACAATCTTCAGAGAAACATCGGCAAATACAATGTAGAGATCCACAAGAAATACTCTATTCCATTTGCCTGTATTGTCTTTGTTCTTCTTGGAATTCCTCTGGGGCTTTCTTCAAAGAATTCCAATACAGGGCTGGCTGTTACCATGAGTCTTGTTTTTATTCTGGTGTATTACTTCTTTCTAATAGCAGGAGAGCAACTTGCAGACAGAGGCAGGATCTCTGCCTGGGTTGCAATGTGGTCGCCCAACATTCTGCTGGGCGTACTGGGCGTTTATCTTACCTACAGAAGCATGCGCGAGGGGCACCCCATACCACTGCCTGATTTCAAAGAACTGATAAATAAACTCAAAAGAAAAGGGCACAAGTGAAATTACTGGACAGATATCTGGCTGGTCGCTTCATAAAGATGATATTCATGACTGTGCTTTCTTTCACTGTGATCTTCGTTACTGTAAATGCCTTTGATCACTTCAGCAGATGGATGGACAAGAATGTAACAGCGATCACTTTCATGCGTTACTATTTTTACGGATTGCCTTACATCATAATTCTTGTTACTCCAATTGCCGTTTTGATCTGCTCTCTGCTTCTTGTGGCAGGTATGGCTAAAAACAACGAGCTTACTGCAATGCGAGCCTCGGGAGTGTCTATCCCCAGAATTTTCATACCTCTTCTTTTTGTGGGATTCATAATAAGTGTATTCACCCTTGTGGTTGGAGATTTTGTGGTTGCCGATGCCAACTACCTGCAAATGCAGGTAAAAAGAGTTGAAATCGATGGGAGAGATCCCATAAACTATCTAATGCGGAACGACTTCGCCCACAGAACACTGGATGGTGCAATTGTAGAGATAGGGCTTTTCGACGGCCAGCACGCAACCATTTCCAGGGCTGTGGTAGAGTGGTTTGATGACAGTCTCAGGGTTTTAAGAAGAGTGGATGCGCAAAGACTGTCTTACGTTGATTCGGTATGGATCGGGATCTCCGCAGAAGAGAGACGATTCTCTCCATCCGGTGAGATGTCTTTCACCCTTCACGACACCCTTTCTCTTCCCGAGATTTCCGATACTCCGGAAGACTTTGGAAGCAGACGAAAAAGTGCGGCGGAGATGAATATCTTCGAACTCTGGAATCACATTGGAAGAGTCAGGGGTGCAGGGGGAAACCCCACAGGAGATCTGGTGGAATTCTGGCTTACTCTTTTCTTTCCTTTTTCCGCTCTCATAATGGTTCTTGTGGGCGCTCCCCTTGCCACAAGCAACCCCAGAAGCGGTAAATCTACAAGCATCGGCCTGGCTGTACTGCTGGGATTCATCTTTTTCTCACTGGCTAGATTCGGGCAGACCCTGGGCCATAAAGGTGCATTGGAACCTATTCTTGCAGCCGCCCTTCCTGAAGTCGTTTTCATCATCCTTGGTATCTGGCTCTTCAGAAGAGCCGGCCAGCAATAACCATATATGTGCTATTGCAAAAATGGTGGTTCTTTCTGTATGGTTCCTGTGTTCACCTGCCCAGTGGCAGATTCCTACAATTAACGGTTCTTCAGACAAATGGAGGCAGTAATGGCTCGCAGAGTACATAACTTCTTTGCCGGACCCGCAGCACTTCCTTACGAAGTGGTAAAAAAAGCAGCAAAAATGGGAGTTCTTGAATTTGATGGACAGGGTATGTCGGTCATGGAGATCTCCCACCGTTCCAAGCCTTTCGACAGCATGTTTAAAAAAGCACAGAGCAACATGCTTAAAATCATGGGGCTCAGTCCCGATGAATACGCCGTTCTTTTTGTGGGCGGCGGTGCCAGCTCCCAGTTCTTCCACATCCCTTTCAACTTCCTCAAAGAGGGCATGACAGCCGATTACGTAAACACCGGCGTCTGGTCCAAGAAAGCAATTAAGGAAGCAAAGTACTTCGGAAAAGTAAATGTTGCCGCTTCAAGTGAAGACAAACTCTTTTCATACATCCCGAAAACGTTCAACCTCACCCCCGGTGCTGCTTACGTTCACACAACCAGCAACAACACCATCTACGGCACCGAAATGTGGAGCTTCCCCGAAACAGGCACAGTCCCCCATATCTGTGACATGTCCAGTGATTTCCTTTCACATCCAATGGATTTCAGCAAGTTCAGCATGATCTACGCAGGTGCCCAGAAGAACATCGGCCCATCAGGTACAGTTGCAATTGTAATAAAGAAGAGCTTTGCTGACACTGCCAGGGAAGATATTCCCACAATGGTGAATTACAGAACACACATCAACAAAAACAGTCTTTTCAACACACCTCCCAGCCTTCCTGTATTCATAGTAGGCCTTGTAATGGAGTGGATACTTGAGAATGGCGGTCTTGAAGGTATCGCTGCGCTGAACAAGAAAAAAGCAGATCTTCTTTACGGAACCATGGACAACAGCAACGGCTACTACACACCTCATGTACAGGATACCAGCAGCAGAAGCTTCATGAATGTGACCTTCCGTCTTCCTTCCGAGGAACTTGAGAAGAAATTCATAGCTGAAGGTGCCGAAAAAGACCTCATGGGTCTTAAGGGGCATCGCTCTGTGGGTGGATGCCGTGCTTCCACATACAACGCAGTTTCCTACGAATCGATCTCAGTTCTTGTTGACTTCATGAACGACTTCAAGGCCAAGAACTAGAAACTACTCTTCAGCGCCGTATCACTGGATGCGGCGCTGTTCTTTTTTTATTTCTTGCTTGACCAGAAAGGCATATGCAATGCATCATTTGAAAAGAATGTTTGGCTCAAAAAATCATATGCCCTGGCTCATCCTCATTCTTCTTGCAGCGTTGGTTACGAGAATACCACATCTTGTTTCATTTCTTTCATCATCTTCAGAAACAGCATTAACATATTTTCCTACTCTGGGAGCTGCAAGATTCGAGCAGTGCGCCAGAGCCCTGGTGGATGGAACCGTTGCAGGAGATGCCTTTGCATTCGCCAGCCCGTTGTACATCCTTATTCTTGCACCACTCTATGCTCTGGGACTCACAAACACGATTATTTTCATACTGCAAACAATCCTCGGAGTCTCTACAGTTTTCCTTATTTATTCAATCTCAATTAAAACAGGGGCGTCAAAATGGCTTTCATCCACTGGTGCAGTGGTATGGACACTCTATGCTCCTTCCGCTTTCTATGAAATGACGCTGCTGCCAATTGCTCTTCTTGCCTTGTTAATATCTGCCTGGTCCCTGTACCAGTTAAAGCAGACTTCAACAAAGAGAGCTTCGCTGGTTCACGGTTTTCTGTCCGGAATCATTACTGGGCTTCGTCCGCCTTTTATACTTCTTGGAGTCATGTCTTTGTGGAAAACTATTCGCAGCAGGAACTATCTGCACTCTGTGTTCATGCTTATTGGATTCTCGATTCC
>JAGLQD010000339.1 GCA_023136985.1 Candidatus Sabulitectum sp.
AGCTTGTCGCTCTGATTCTTTTCCTTAAAGACACTGTTCATATCAAGTCCTGCACGATCAAATGCAGTATTCCAGCCAACGCCTTCCAGCTTGATCTCCAATGCCATGCCCACATCCCTGGTACCGCGGATCAGCAATGCATGAATATGTGTTGCCCTGGGATCGAAACCGGTAATCTCCTCTATGCCCAGCTGTGCAAGGTTCTCCCTCAATTCTACCAGGTGCTCCCGCACATCTCTTAGATTTGCCATGGCAGTCCACTGAAAAGCGGTCCATGGCCTGGGAATGAACTGGTCAATACGAACTGATACAGGGAGCTCTGTAAGACTGAGAACGGTTTTAACAAAATCAACAATTGCAATCCTGTCGCTCTCCCTTTCAAATGGCACTCCCAGTTGAACACAAACTTGAATACTTGTAATAACCGGGGAGATATCGCGAACAATTTTATAATACGATTCATTGGTCCTGAATTTTCCTATTACCTTTCGCAAGCTTTCGCTGCCTGTTTCCGGCACCAGAACAAGAGTCTCGGCATTAAGAATGGTGGTAAGCTCCTGGGAAAGCTCTGGTGATTCTTTCATATGAGAACTGATTCTGGCATTAAGCTTTTTCTTTTCCGCGATGCACATAAGTTCAGTCAGCTCATCGTGATCAGCAGGTGAGCAGGCAGCGTAGACCAGACTGGTGCCCTCAGACAGCTGAGACATTTTTGTTTCCAGATCTTCTGCACGCTGCTCTCTGTACGGAAGAAGAAGATATCCCGCCATGCAGAATCTACAGTTGAAAGGACAACCGCGTGCAATCTCAAGAATATAGGTATCTGGCAGAATGGTCCGGGCGGATATTGTATTTGTTAGAGCTCCGATACTCTCAGAGCTGGCCCACTGTCGCATAATGGAGTATTTCGGGTTTGCGCCATGTATGGAGGGAACATAGAGACCGGGCAGTCTTGCAAGGCCGGAAAGGATCTCTGATTTGGGTCTTCTTCGTGAACCAAGACTCTTGATTATGTCAAGAACCGGCCCAAGAGTAGGTTCTGTTTCACCAATGATAAAAGCATCAAAGAAACTGCTCATTGGAATTGGATTCGCGGTAACACTTAAGCCGGTAGCTATCAGAATTGGCCACTTGTGCTCTCGTTTATCATTCCGGAAAGCGATTTCAGACAGTTCCATCATCTGCAAGGCAGGAAACCAGTCGGTTTCAGAAGGCATGAGGAATATGAGAAGATCTGAATCTTTTATGGATTTACCAGTGTCCATTGCCTCAACAGGTTTACACTGTCTCTTCCTCCAGTTGTATTCATCCTTTGCTGGAAGAAAAGCTCTCGCACAAATCGTATCAGGCCATGTGGACAGCTGCTTGTACAACCGGTGAAATGCAAGATGACCCATGGCCTCGGCATATTCCCGTGGAAAAGCTACGAGCGTCTCAAAAACACCGACAGAATTACCGGAGGAAAGCCTTCTCTCCGCAGCGAGAAGCTGACATCTTCTCTCATCATACTTGTCACCAGCAGATTTACGACTCATGCAATCCTTACTCCCCAGTTAAATATTGAGCAGGAATATACAAAACAAAAATCATGCAAACAAATATATGCGTTTTACTCCTCACATTACCTAATCAATATCTCTCTGCAGAAATGTCGGAATCTCAACTTCACTGCTATTCATGTTGCCCGGGCTAGCTGTTGCATATGACTTGGAGAGATTTTCCGTACCGCGCCTCTCGGAACTGAAAGGGAATGGTGTATGACCTCGCTGCATGGGTAATTCCTCTGGCTGAGCATCATCACCCTGCCCGAAACCTGTTGCTATAACTGTAACCTTAACCTCTTCCCCCATCTTTTCATCAACGCTTCTTCCAATCCGGATCTCTACCATATCACCAACCACATCAGAGATTATCTTCTGTGCTTTACTGAATTCAGAATACTTGAGTTTCTGGGAAGAGTGAATATTCACAAGAACTTCTCTGGCACCTTCAATGGATACATTGTCCAGAAGCTGATTGGAGATAGCCTGTCTGGCTGCCTCCTCTGCCCTGTCCGGCCCTGTAGCCACACCGGTTCCCATCATTGCTCCACCACCACTGGCAATTACTCTTCTTATGTCTTCGAAATCCAGATTGATCTCTCCTGGACAGGAAATAATGCTGCTGATACCCTCCACTGCATTGGAAAGAACACCATTCGCCACTCCCATGGCCTCATCGAATGTGGCATTCTCATCAACAACACTGTCCAGCCTGTCGTTCGGTATCACAATAAGGGTATCAAGTTCTCTCTTAAGCCTGAGAATACCGTCTTCAGCCCGCTTGGCCCTGATGGCACCCTCATAGTTGAACGGCAGTGTTACCACACCCACAGTTATTATTCCGTTATCCTTTGCAATACGGGCAATTACTGGAGCTGCTCCGGTACCTGTTCCACCACCCATGCCGGCTGTGATAAAGATAATATCAGCACCTCGCATGAAATCCTCGATTGCATTTACACTCTCTTCTGCAGCCTGCTCTCCCAGTTCCTGATTGCCACCTGTGCCTCTGTTCCTGGTTACGCGGCCTCCAATAAGCAGCTGTTCAGTTGCAAGGCACCCTTTGAAATCCTGCTGATCTGTGTTTACCGCAATATATTCTACGCCTGTGATGCCATCACGAATCATTCTGGTTATGGCATTGCAACCACACCCTCCAACACCTACCACGAGAATCCGTATGCTTCCTGTAAGATCCTCTCCTACTTCTCTAATATCGAATACGGCAGCCATATCCTCTCCTTACTTAAGTTTATTGAAAAAATTACTTACTCTTTTCGCAAAATCTTTATATCCGACATGCTCTTTTACACCAGTATCAATTCGCCTTAGCTCCAATCCGTGTTTGACCAGGCCGATTGCAGTTGCCATTTCCGGAGTATTTGCCAGTTTGCTTGCAGATTTCACCGCTCTTGGGATCCCCGGCTCAACCTGGTGTCCGGTAATGCTTGCGGCAGCATCAATAATCCCTGCCATTCTTGCAGCTCCACCAGTCAACACAATTCCCCCTGTGAGATTGGCAACCCCGATTCCGGATGCAGCAATCTCTTCCGCAGCGAAATTAAAAATTTCTTCGATCCTCTGTGCGGCGATCTGTGTAAGCACCGGTAAAGCCACAGAGACAGTACCCCTGCCTCCCACCTTCCTGACAGACAGTGTGCTTTTCTCTGCAAACTGGTTTGCAGCAGCCACCTTTTCTGTTTTCAATTTTTCTGCATCATTCCATGAGATTCCCAGGCTCTGTATGTCCGATGTAATTTTGTTGCCACCCATTGAAAAAGATGAAAGGTGGATCGGCGAGCCACCGTAGTAAATGACAAGATCTGTATTTGCAGAGCCTATATCCACAACAACCGTACCCACCTGCTTTTCATCTTTGTTCAACACAGCAGCAGCGCTGGCAACAGCTGACGGGATCACGGCTTCCACTTTAATCCCCGCATTCTGAACAGCAGCTCTCAGGTTTTCAGCAGCGATGCGATCAGCGTAAATTGTATAAACTCGAGCCTGCACTGAGCCGGATTTAAGACCAACAGGAGGATCGGGCAACTGAGAAAAGCCACCGAATGAATAATCCCTCACTGTTCTCTCCAGAACCTCACAGCCGGAAGGAAGGGTGATATTGCCTGCGCTTTCCTCCACACTCTTTATGTCGTCTTCCGATATTTCTTCGGGGTAATCCGATTTCCCTTCACCTATCTGCAGAGTAGCTGCGGCAAGCATTCCTCTCACATGAAGGCCAGTGATGTTTATGAACGCAGACTCGATCTCAAGGCCACATGTCTGTTCCGCCTCTTCAACAGCCCGCTGAATTGCAGCACCTGCTATTGATGCATTTACCAGAACCCCCTGGCGGATATGGCCACTGCATGGGCATATACCCACACCGGCGATTTCCAGTGCCGAGTTCTCGTCTTCAATGGCAATTACACACCTGACTCCGGAACACCCTATATCAATACCTGCTATTATGTTCTTTTCCATTATGTTTCCTCCGCAGATCGCAGTACAGCCTGACCGCCGTATCTGAGATCAACTTCATCTATCCTGTGGCCTATAATTTCTCTGATACTCTGCCAGCTCAGCCAGTTCTCTGTTGCATGGTCCGGATCAAGGATTATCCGTGTTCCATTTTCAACAAGAACAATTGCATTATTGCTGACAGTCATTGAGACAAAGTGACTGAACTCATACTTGATAAACAGATCAAGAGCTGATCTGATCACCCTTTCATTCGGGGTTCCAGTTATGCGGATCACAGGCAATTGATCATTTCCCCAGCTGGCAGGAAGCACATGGCCTGATCGGGTAACAGGAACCGATCCACTGCTGTATGCCAGAAGAACGGCTGGAGCTCTTGTTGAGAAAAGGACAATTATAGTCTCCGGATATTCAATTCTTACTGAAACCGAGTCAACTCCCCCAAGTGTCAGAAGAACTGCCTCAAGAGAATCCGTGTTAATTTTCAGCAGCGACCTGCCCAGGTAGGGTCGTAGTGTTTCAGCAATGGCAGCAGAATCCACAAGGCTCGAATTATCGATTCGCACCATGGTTAGATTCAGCCGGTTGTCTCTTTCCGCCCACCTGACCCCCAGAAGAAGAAACACGGTGAATACAAGCAGCAGGATTGTTATACGCAGTCCCTTCTTTTTCACTGCCCCACCTCCGCAAGAATTTCTCTGACCTGTGCATCAATCGAACCGGCTCCCATAAATATCAGAACTCCGCCAGTGGAAGCCTTCACAATACCCTCTATCTGGTCCATGGAGACAAGCTCCGACAATGCTCCGCTGCGCTTTGCGGCTTCGCAGACCAGTTCGCTGCTCACGCCCGGTATGGATTCCTCACGGGACTGGAATATGGGAAGAACAAAAGATCGGTCGGCAATCCTCAGAGCGCTACCCATCTCTCTGTAGAGCAGAGATGTGCGGGATGGCAGATGAGGCTGAAATACAACCGTTACCTGCTGTCTGGTTAACTTTCTAACAGAACTAAGTGCAGCGGCGATCTCATCTGGATGATGAGCGTAGTCGCTGACAATTACGGTACCTCTGTAGTCGCCTATCTTCTCCAACCTTCTTGAAACACCTGGCCAGCTGGCCAGAGCTTCAATAGCCTCAGATGCCTCTATACCAAGAGCCATGGAAAGAGCGATGGCAACCTGCGCATTTCTTACATTATGCATCCCTGGTGCTGGAAGGAAACCATTGCAACCGAATAATCTGTATTTCTCACCCCAGCCTTTGTACTCCCCTGTTCTTGCATCTATATCTCCGCCTGGACCATGGGTAAGTATTCTCCGTCCAATCCTTTCAGCCCAGTAACCAAGCCCGGGTTTCTCAATTGGCACAAGTACAGTACCTCCGGGAAGTACGGATTCAAGAAATGCCTGAAACGCCCATTCAAGACCTTCCGGTGAGCCATAACACTCCAGGTGTTCAAGAGCGAAGCTGGTCACAACTGCATGGGAAGGAGTAAGCCTGAGAAATGTTCTGTCAAATTCATCGGACTCGACAATGGCCAGGTTACCGCCAGGTCTAAAATTTCCATTCCAGCAGTTCATATTGCCTCCCAGAAAAACAGTTGGTTCCAATCCCGTTTCCTGGGCTATCCATCCCGCCATGGATGTTGTAGTTGTTTTACCGTGTGCACCTGCCACAGCGACTACTCTGTGAGAAGAACAGAGCTCCGCAAGAGCTTCGCTTCTTCGAAGTACCGGTATACCTGAAGCTATGCCTGCTGCAAGCTCCATGTTGTCCTTTGGTACAGCTGCAGAGAAAATCAGTCGATCAATCCCCGCCAGATGATCTATAGAGTGGCCTGTTTCAACAGTAATGCCAAGCTTTCCAAGAGAAATTATCTTCTGGGATGAAGGAGCACCATCACAGCCAGTGACCTTATTGCCAAGCGCACTGTACCAACCAGCAAGAGCACTCATACCTGAACCGCAAATACCCATTATGTGAATATTCATTGCACCAGCCCCTGGAGAAGCAAAACAATTTTTCCCGCTGGATCATCAGGAAAAACAGACTGCATAGAAGCAGACATCTCTGCGAGCTTCTTCCTGTCACCACCAAGCTTAAGAAGAAATCCGGTGAAATCAGAATGCTCTGTTTCCGTTTGCGTTCTAAGCAAGGCACCGCCTGCATTCCGGATGGCAGCAGCATTTGCCGTCTGATGATCTTCAGCTGCATACGGGTAGGGAACAAGAACTGCAGGAAGTCCGAATGCTGCAAGCTCTGCTATGGTCTGTCCCCCTGCTCTGGCCACAACAAGCTCCGCTGCTGAATACCACAAAGAAAGGTCAGCTAGAAATGGTTTGACTGTAAAATTTTCCATGGTCTTTGACTGCTCCAGAACCCTCTGATAATCACCGTTACCGCATTGAAGAAGCACTGAAACATCTTCCCCCATAGCCAGAGCCAGATCATTTATTGCTTTTGCTCCCTGACTGCCTCCAAGAAAAAGAATAACAGGAAAATTCTCAGGAATACCAAGTTCTTTTCTTGCCAATGCTGTTACTGTTTTGTTCATTTTCCCGGAAACTGGAGTTCCAGTTTG
>JAGLQD010000034.1 GCA_023136985.1 Candidatus Sabulitectum sp.
TATTTTGATGAAAATGCCGCCGACCTGTCAGCCAGAGAGGTTGCATTTCTGGTATCTATCCTGCCGGGACCCGGACTGTATCACAGATATGCTGTGCAGGGCCAGCTTCCCTATCACTGGAATTCTTATGTGAACAGGCTTCTAACTATTTGTGGTAACAGAGGATGGCTTGATCAGTCGGTTGTTTCAGAGGCAGTTGCAGATACTCTTATATTTGATGGTGCTGTTTCCATTCTATAGAGTTGACAAGAGGGCTTCGGCAAACTATTAGAGATGGTCAGTGCTTATTCAAGAAGTATTAACAGGAGGGGTAGAATGTCCGGTAATGGAAACGGTGCATACGAGCTGAAACATTGCGGTAAGATTCACAGAGCCTCCGATTTTGATCAGTTGAAGAACTGGATCATGGAATCCAGAGTAACTGGAGAAGACAGTTTCCGACAAGCCGGCTCCAGGGAATGGATCCCGGTTCTTAAAGAACCGGAATTTGCCTCGATCCTGGATCCTGACAATCAGTGGGTTGTTACCATGAGTACCGGAGTTTTCAAGACCTCCAGCTTTGAAACGGTGGTCAAATGGGCGGAAGAGGGTCGGATCACAGATGATGCGGTGGTAGAGGGGCCGAGAACTCCTCCCGGTGGAGTCAAGGCCAATGCTCTTCCTGCTCTTGCTTCAAATCTTCGCGAACCGCCAGTTTCGAGAATGGATCATCCCGTTATTAGAATTGACGGACGGGAATTTCCTGCAGCTGATACTGGAACCATCCGCAAATGGATAAAAGATTCACGGGTCCCGGTTGAGGCAGAGATATCTCTGAAGGGTAAGAACTGGGAACCTGTGAGCAGTTGCGGGCTTTTCGACCTGGAGGACTGGCCTGCTGCAGCACACGGTCGGATAGAGGAGAAGTATCTTCCCCAGATGCCGGAGCAGCCGCCGAAAGTTGTTTCCGAAAAGAAAGAATCTGTTCCGCGTGAAGAAACGGTTAAACCTGACCTTCAATTCAGCGAGATCGTTGATGTTGTTGAAGAAGATCCAGAAGAAATTTCTGAAGAAGTTAAGACAGAGGAAATTCCATACACGGTGGTTTCACGCAATTCGGAGATGACAATTGAATCGGTGAAGAAAATCAGATCTTTGCTGAAAATGAAGATGATCTTCAGTTATGATGAGATCAGGCACCCCTCTATTACTGAAGAAACTCTTTCTGTGGGAGAATATCTTGATAGTTTGAGATCACCGAAGAAAGGCGTGATCTTCTGGTTGTTACTGGTTCTTATTGCAGGTGTTATTGCTTTTGCTGCCCTTGAATACTTCGGGCAACTGGACTTTTTTACATGGCTATGATAACGGACATTCTGAAGGCAAAAAGAGATTCCATGATTCTTTCAAGCGATGATATATACAAATTTGCTTCCGGTATAGCTGATGGAACAGTTACACATTACCAGGCCAGCGCTTTTCTTATGGCAGCTTATATCAACGGTCTTGACTCACAGGAGACACTTGCCCTTACAATGGCCATGCGTGACAGTGGTACGGTTGTTCAGTGGGACAGATCTCTCAGCCCTCTCGGTGACAAACACAGTACCGGCGGCGTAGGAGACAAAATGTCTCTTATCCTGGCTCCTCTTGCGGCATCGCTTGGAATAAGAGTTCCCATGATCAGCGGCAGGGGTCTTGGGCATACAGGGGGAACTCTGGATAAACTTGAATCTATTCCCGGATTTAATGTGAACCTGTCTCTTGATCGGTTTCAGGCACAGGTTGCGGAACTGGGAGTTTGCATGATCGGGCAGACCGACGAGCTTGCTCCGGCGGACAGAGTGTTGTATTCGCTGAGAGATGCCACTTCAACTGTGACCTCAATTCAACTCATTTGTGCAAGTATTCTTTCAAAGAAGCTTGCAGAGAACCCGGATATTCTTGTTTTTGATGTGAAATGCGGTACCGGGGCATTTATGCAGACTCTTGAGGATGCCCGTGAGCTTGCGGAATCTCTGGTACGAATTTCCAGGATGTCCGGGAAAAAAGCCAGTGCTCTTATTACCCCGATGAATCATCCAATAGGACTTTCCGCCGGTAATACCCTTGAGGTACAGGAGACGCTTGATATTCTAAGGAACAGAGGACCGTCTGATTCCACCGAACTTACCATTTCTCTAGTGGCAGAGATGGCATTTCATGCAGGGATCAGTAACGCAGAAGAGCTGTGCAGAGGGAATCTGGCCAACGGCAAAGCCCTGGATATTTTTGTTGGAATGGTTGAAGCTCAGGGTGGTGATATTGCCGCCTTTGAATCTCTTCCTCTGGCTCCTGTAGTTGTTGATCTGCGTGCAGGTCGAACAGGGTACTGGTGTGGACCGGATGCATTTGCAGTGGGGAATGCCGTCAGGAAACTTGGAGGCGGACGATACAGAGTTGAAGATGAAGTTGATCCTCTTGTAGGCTGGGAACAGGAAG
>JAGLQD010000340.1 GCA_023136985.1 Candidatus Sabulitectum sp.
GCCTGGGGCGATTATGACAACGACGGAGACCTTGATCTTGTATGCAGTGGATATGATGATGTTGGTGGCAGCCATACCAGGATATACAGGAGCGATGGTATAGCAAATACTGTTCCAGTCATACCGATCAATCTTCAGCACACGGTTACAGGCAATGAAATAGTCATGTCCTGGGATTCAACTACAGATGCTGAAACTCCATCTGCAGGACTTTACTACAATGCCTACATCAGAGAAGCGTCTGGGAATTTTGTCTGGACTCCCATGGCAGACATATCAACCGGATACCGGACGCTGCCGGCTCTTGGTAATGCCTGCCAGAATACCACCTGGAGCGTCGATGATCTTTCTCCTGGAGATTACTTCTGGAGCGTACAGGGACTGGACAACAATTTTGCAGGATCCTTGTTTGCAGCTGAGGAAGCTTTTACCATTGATGAGCTGGGCATTGATACTGAGGAAGCTGTGTCAGGAATACAAATAGTGAACTACCCGGACCCGTTCTATAATTCAACTGAGATCACTTTCCATCTTCCTGGATCAGGACATGTCCGAGTCAGTATTTACAGTATTGATGGAAGAGTTGTGAGAAACCTTGAGGACACAGGAATGGCTGGCGGGATCAACCAGTTGATCTGGGACGGCAGAGACGATTCGGGTTCTGTTCCCGGAGCTGGGATCTACTTTATCAAACTTGAGATAGATGGAGAGCAGGCAGCAGTGGAGAAGTGTGTTATTGTAAGATAGAGTGGGTACTTCACTGAAGTTTCGTCAGGTTCTTCTTCATTCTCTGCAGTCCGTTATCTTTTTTCTCTTGAAGTTCCCAGCCGTTCTTTAAGTAGAAGGCTATTGCCCTGTGGTTCTGCCGGTGAACATTGAGGAAGATCGCTTTGCAGCTCCCGCTGGATGCCAGCTGAACAGTTCTCTCTATGATCAGACCTGAAGCTTCGGTACCTCGCATTTCGGGAATCAGATAACAGAACTCAAGGAGAGCATTCTCAGGTTGATTCAGCATGGGGAAGGCGCTGAGATAGCCGACCGGTTCATCGTTAAGGTAAAGAAGACAAGCGAATTCCATATCCCTGGATTGTATTCGCCTTACCGCTTCAAAGTAGTATTTCCTCTCAAGGGCAACATCTACTTGAGCGTCAGGTATGATCTGTTTTGTTTCAACAAGCCAGCGAAGAACAAGTTCAAGGTCCCTCTTCTCTTCAAATGGCCTGAATTCGAATTTGCCGTTCATGGCGATCTCCTCATGATGCCCGGGAGTACAATAAAACTCCCGGGCTTCACTGTGTTCTAAAGATTCCTTACAGCTTCAACAAGGTTTTGTGCCGGGTCGCCTTCAACCGGTTCAAATTCTTCACCTGTGATCATCTCAAAAAGAGTGATGTATCTGGATGAAAGCTCCGAGACAAGCTCCGCCGGAGCTTCAGGAAGCACTTCATCCTTGTATGGATCGCAGTTGTCCTTGAACCAGAGACGGAGGAATTCCTTGTCGATATTCTTGGGATCAAGCCCGGAGTCAAGACGCTCCTGATAGCTTTCTGCAAGCCAGTAACGAGAGCTGTCCGGAGTGTGGATCTCATCAATAAGAACGATGTCTCCGTTCTCATCCTTACCCATTTCGTATTTGGTGTCCACAAGAATAAGACCGCGTTTTGCAGCTGTTTTTACACCGAAGGCAAAGAGCTCTTTTGCGATCCGGGATGCATTATCCCAGTCTTTCTGTGTCATGAATCCCTCGGATACAATTTCCTCCGGAGTGATGGACTCATCATGCACTTCGCTCTTGGTTGTTGGTGTAATCAATGCCACCGGAAACTTTTCATGTTTTACCATACCGTCAGGCAGAACATTACCGCATATGTTTCTGTCACCTTTGTTGTAAAGGGTCCAGGCACTGGTGCTGCTGCTGCCGGTGAGGTATCCCCTCATAACGAACTCGATGGGGAAGACATCCATCTTTTTTCCCAGTGTAGCATTTGGATGGGGAATACTGATCACATGGTTGGGTACAATGTGTTCTGTCTGCTTGAACCACCAGGCACTTACTCTGTTCAGTACCTGCCCCTTGAACGGTACAGAGGCAAGAACTCTGTCAAAAGCGCTTTGCCTGTCTGTTGTTATGAGCAGAAGTTTGTCGCCGAGGTCATAAATATCTCTGACCTTGCCCCGCTTGCATTTCCCGATTCCCAGTTCTGCAGTTTCAGTGAGGCAGTTGTTCAGGTTCTCTCTGATCACAGCTTCTTTGTTTCTCATTTCTCCTCCAGAATAAAAAGATTTGTCTATTTCATAGCAGTAAAATACAGAATTCGCCCCATGGTTGACCACCTTTGTATATTGCCGGTTCAAACCGTTTAGAAAAAGGAGAACTTATGACCACAGCAGAAGATAGAAACCTAACCTGGCATGATCATGCCACTGGCAGAAAAGACCTTGAAGAGTTGAATAACCACAGAGGTGCAACTGTGTGGTTTACAGGCCTGAGCGGGTCCGGTAAGTCTACAGTAGCAGACTATGTTTCCAGAATGCTTCATGCCCGAGGCGTTCGTACTGCTATTCTTGATGGGGATAATGTAAGACAGGGATTGAACAATGATCTTGGTTTTTCTCCTGAGGACAGAACTGAAAATATTCGCAGAATAGGCGAAGTTGCAAAGCTCTTTACCAGTTTCGGAATAGTGAACCTTCTTGCATTCATCAGTCCTTACTCTGCAGGCAGGGATAAGGCCAGAGAGATGCAGAATGACGGAGATTTTGTAGAGGTTCTTGTTGATGTGCCGCTGGCAGTTGCTGAAGAAAGAGATCCCAAAGGTTTGTATAAAAAGGCAAGAGCCGGAATAATTCCTTCTTTCACTGGAATCAGTGCTCCTTACGAAGTGCCGGAGAACCCTGAGGTCCATCTTCACACA
>JAGLQD010000341.1 GCA_023136985.1 Candidatus Sabulitectum sp.
CTCTCCACTTGCTTACTGTGCCTGGTCTCGTATCAAGCTTACGAGCAATGTCATTGGTGCCAAGACCTTCTGATGCCAGAAGAATTATTCTACTTCTCAATACAATTCGTTGCTCGGTTGTTGTTGACCTGACGCTCTTTTCAAGAACTATACGATCCTCATCAGTAAGGTGAATTGGAACCGAAGTGTACGCCATGCTTCCTCCTTGATGGGTATATAACAGACCCATCAAATATATCACATAGCATCAACTTCTACAACTAGACACTAGTCAGCAGACAAAACGTGAGCAAGAGCCTCTCGAAGATGCCATTCAAGATAGTAAGCAAGCATACAAAGAAATATGTGAGCGGTTACATTATCTTCACGGCTCAGAAATATTGGGTTCACAAGAAGATCAAGACCCTTCGTGCTTCTAAAAACAACATTGCCGACAACAATAGGAGCGTCCCGAGCGAAAGTACGGAAAACACGCTCTGCCTGGGTCAGCGGAGCTTGTAGTTCCTCACTGTATCTTCGGTTGACATGCCTTCTACAAGCCCACTGGTACAGAAAATGTAAATACCATCAAGCCAGGCTTCTCAATCAATTCATTCATTGCAGAGACTCCAGTAATCAGGTGGCAAACAGTCTCTCTGTCTGTTTCGTCCTCAATATCCTTCAAGCATCTATGCGTTTCTGAATGCATTCTCTTTGGAAAATGGCTCCAGGCATTACGACTAACGTGAAATTGACATCATTGTTCATTGGTTCCTCTGAAAAAACATCAGAGCTTCAGAAAGTAGCCCTTTATGATCGTTACCGAAAAGAGTGTGAACAGCTATAAATCTCTCGTGTTGAGACTCACTTTCACCAACTTAGAGTGGTGTTTGATATCCTCATCTATATTTGTTGATTAGTGGTACATTCAACAATACCCGTCTAGAGGATGTTGTTCGTACTCAATGTTATCTTTATGGTATCAGATAAAATAGTGACACCACCGTAAATACAGTTAATCTTGCAATCGCTATCATGTGACAATACATCGCTATATAGCTAACAGCCTAACCGATATTCTCCTATCTAAATATATGTAGGTAATATCTTTACGGAATCAGTAGTATATGATAGTTCATAGTGTTATACACTCTACAATTTGTTCACTTGACTTGGTATATCATTATTATTAGCATTGTTACTTGTACAGCAGAAAATTAATATTCACGAAAGGAAAACAATGATAGCACTAATCACTGCTGTTTGTCTAACTCTGTTTGGCTCTGGTGGACTTGATGTAATCTATACTGTTCATTTTGATGGCTGTATTGCAAAAAGTACTGCAGACTATGCTGTAGTTAGGGTGTATAGTAACGGCAATAATCTTGAATGGACTTCCGCTAATCTTACCCCTGGATCTAATTACTGTTCGCCCAGTTTAGGGAATCTCTCATGGGGCAATAGTAACGATCCATTCAAAGTTACCTGCACAATTGTTGAGGGTCAATCCATAACAGTACGAACAGTAACTGGGTTGTATTTTACTGCGAACTTTCATCTGGAGCCAGGTTGGCAATGGATCTGCACCAACCACTTTTAAAAACATAGCATAGCCTAATCTGCTGTACAGTATGGCGGCTCCTATTTGGAGTCGCCATACCAAAGCTTGTACAGCTGCAGATGTACAAGCTTTGTAATTCTGTCGAGAATTGCAAGATTAGCTCATTTGATTAATACTCAATAGATCAGTATTATACGCACTGTGATATTTCTACAACTGAGAGGTAAAGCACATTGAAGAATGGATTTTTCTATAATACTGATAATTGGAGTTCTGCGTGTTTTATTTCTCTTGCTTTTGGTATTCTTGCTTTCGTTACCATCGACACATGTGCTGCTCTGCCATTAATTAATCTTAACACTGCTGAAGTTCAATTACTGTCTGACTCTTCTTCTAGTGAATTCTGGGTTGATTATGGCTGGGCTCTCTGGAATACTGGAGAGGAGAAAGCTGAATGGGCATTTCGCAGAGCACTGCATGAGAACGAAGCGGTCTCAGGTGCGCACAGAGGTCTGGCTGGGATTGCGTCTGCTCAAGGCAACTATGCTTCTGCATTTGATCTATTAGCTCAATGTGCAGATACAGATACTCTTAGTGTAATAATGAAAATTGCTCTTCTTCAAAGGGATAATAAGTTACAGAATGCATCGTACTTACTAAACCAATGGGAAGTTACCTGTAGTCCTGCATACTCACATTGTTTTAACCTGCTAACTACTCGCCAGGCAAGATTATCAGGAGACTCCCTTTTAGCGGCTCAATTGATTGAATCATCTCTTCTTTCTTCCATAGACGAAGAATTCCATCAAATTTACAGACTTGAGCAATGTGTGCTGCGTGGTGATAAACCAAACCTCACTAGGAGTGAAATGATTGAGGCTTTCTTAATTGATAAAGTACTACTTGGAAGTGTCTACCTTGAGTACATGTTAGCCAATATTGATTCCACTGAAACATCCAATCGATTTCTAAGAGCTGAACTAGCTAGGTTAGCAGGAGATTACGAGGGTGCCCTAAGGGAAATTTCAGAGGATAGACAATCAGAAATTGCTCTAGCTGACAAAATATGGATGGCAGATCTGCTTATGCATTCAGACAACTATTCTGATGCCATGAGTATTGTAGACTCCGCTATCTTTGAAGACAGTTCCCTGGTATCTGCATGGCAATTGAAGGCTGTGCTTCTAATGAAAAGTCATCTTTATTACGAAGCATTTGAGTCTATGACTACAGCTTTGCCTTTGACCAGCAATGCTCCAGAATGCATGGCACTTGCAGGTTTGTCAGCAGAATTTGCCGGTGAATCGAAATTGGCAGTCGAAAACTATGCACCTTTACTAGCAATCAGCAAAGACAGTGTTGTTCTAATTAATAGATTGCGAGTATTAGTGAATGGTGATATATTGAACTATAATTACGACTGCGTTGAGACCGATCTATTCTGCAATACTGATCGATCCTGGCTGTCTGGACGTGCAAACTTTAATTTTTCAGGAACGACAGGCGAGTTCGAGCAGAATACTCTGGGAGCATCGATTGATGTTTATCACTATTACGGGCTTTATGGAAGTATGATCAAGGCCTCGGCAAGCTACTCTCATCAGGACTGGCCTGGATACGGTTCTGCCCAAAAAATCACTCAGGCATCCCTCACAGCACTTCATTCCACAACCGGTAGTTTTTATGGAACAGCCCAGTCCTTCTTCTATCAGAAAAGGCATGATAGAAATAGGTGGAGAGCAGGGATTACATCCGGTATTGGAAGGTACTTTCATCCAGTTCAGCCCCTGCTATTTGATTTGGAGGCTAAATTCGGTCGTGAAATGAATAAATGGGATATTGAATCAGGTTATGAGGCTAATTGGACAGCTACTGCAGCCTTGCGTTTCAAGATAGAAGGCAAATTCTTATCTAACTATCTCCCAAGGTTAGCAATCGATTGCACGGCAACACAAGATCTTAACAACCTCAGTAGATATGATATACACAGCACTGTTCAACTTGAATATTCTGCTTCTCGATTTGTTTCTTTCTCCGTTGGCTACTCTACAGAGTATCTTTCCTCTGTGCCACCTGATTACATAAATATTGTTAATGCAAACACATTTGCTAGGATTGGCCTTAATTTTTAATCTGAGGAGGGTCTAATTCCCCGCCCCTTGGGGCGGTTGGAGTATGTGTTGCCCGGCAAAGCACACGCGCTGCTGTTCTGGTGTAAATCTGGAACGATATAGTCCGCAGTTACCGGACGGAAGGACAACGCCAACAAGCCAAAGGCATACCCAGAAATGGTGTGCTTGAAGAAAGCATGAGGCAGAATCCGTGTACGTAGCGAACAGCGAACCGGCTATATGG
>JAGLQD010000342.1 GCA_023136985.1 Candidatus Sabulitectum sp.
CGATATCGATCATAAGCAAAGATATCGATCGATCATAACGAAAGAATTGAGTAATAGCGTTCTCCAGCATTAGATCAAATTGTCGCCGGTTGAGCAGACCCGTCAGGCTGTCATGTGTGGCCAATTGTTTTAGAGCGATTTCATTGCGGGCCATCTGTTTTGCGATGCGGCCAACAAGCCAATAAAAGAAAATGACAGCAATAATTGAACCTAGTGCTAATAGCCCTGAGCCAAAGAGTACGGTTTCACGAGCACGACTGGAGCTAATACTTGTGTCCTTGATCATTATTAAATTCCCAACGTGATGTCCTGATGCATCATTTAAAGGAATAAATATGGCGTGATGATCATTCATATCAAGTTGGGATATGACGGGTGATTCTGTATCGGAAAAGTCTATTTTTTGAATAAGTACTGAGAGTGAATCTGGAAGCGGTTGCCTGGTACCCATGCTTATCGCTACCTGGGGAAATCTACCCCAGTGCGCCTTATGGCCAAAGGTCTTTGCAGTTTCTTCCCAACTGCTTCTTTCAAGATACTGCTTGTTGACTAATACAAAGACATCTAATCCAAGAAGATTGCGAATTGGATCGACAGCACTGTCCAATTCCATACCTAACTCTATAAAACCAAGTAGCTTGTTGGTCTGTTTCTCATACCATGGCTTTACATAACGCAGTGTCAGTATGCCCATCGCGCCCAGTTCAACGCCATAGTGGTCGACCCCGTCCTGATAAGCTAACAGGGTGGTCTGGCGATTAATGGTATCACCATATTTTCCCGGCTTGTGTACGCGTAATATATTGACTCGTTCCGGGTTAGATAAATAAAAATGAGTAATCCCATAATGTTGATTGAAGTTCTCAAAGATTGGGCTTAAGTGCTGTAGCAGTCTCGGACGATCCTGTCCTGACAGGGCGGCAGCAAGTTCCTGGTCAGTGCTGAGACTGTCCATAATAGTTTGTAGTGCCCTGGTATTTTGCACAATACCATTCTTATAAAGATTGCTTGCTGTTGTTTGTAACTGGATAAGATCCCTGTCCACTGCTCTGGACTCGTGAAGATGAACCATGGAAATAAGAAGTGCCACCGCAAAGAGGAGCATCAATATTCCGGGTGCAAGAAACCTGACGCGAAGATTAAAGACGTATTGCCGAACTGTCTCTTCAATATCCTGAGGAAGGATAGCTTTTGGCTCTGTTTGTTCTTCCATGTGTTACCCATGTTTTTCTAATATCTAAACATTATATGGATAGTGTTTTTTTAAGCAACAAACAATAGTATAGAATTTAAATCGGGCAGATAAAGTGTGTGAATAATAGCGTGAAAAGCGTAATAGTAAATGAAAAGCCGTGAATTGATGTGTGCTGCCTGTATGAAGAAAACTGATTTAGGATTCAATGGTTATAGATTTATAGATCAAGTATTTTTATTGTGGTAAATATTTTTTACATATAACGGTTTAGCTAGCAGTGTGGTGCTTTTTGCCGTGTCTGAATTGAGTGCCTTGTTATGCGTATTTTACCTTCTTACTACCAGTTCTCACCTAAAAGCTCAAAATACGCTTGAGGATGAGTACATGCTGGACAAACCTTTGGTGCTTCTTCAGCCTCATGCAGATACCCACAATTTCTGCAACGCCAAACTACAACATTGTTTCTTTTAAAAACTTTTCCTGATTCTAAATTATCTGCTAATTCTTTATATCGTTTACCATGCTGTTTTTCGGCAATTGCTATTGCCTCAAATGCTATTGCAATTGATTTAAAACCTTCATCTCTAGCAACTTTTGCAAATGCTGGGTACATCTCTTCCCATTCATGCTCTTCACCTGTTGCGGCTGCTCGTAAGTTTTCTAATGTTGTTGAAATGTTGCCTGCCGGGAATGTCTCAGTAATTTCAACATCACCGCCCTCTAGAAACTTAAAGAGCCTTTTTGCATGCTCCTTTTCCTGATTTGCTGTTTCTGTAAAAACATTGGAGATCTGGACAAAGCCCTCTTTCTTTGCCTGGGAAGCAAAGTAGGTATAACGGTTCCTTGCCTGTGACTCTCCTGCAAAAGCCTTGAGAATGTTTATCTCTGTCTGTGTACCCTTGATACTCATAATTGTTCTCCTTTCGAATCTGTTTTTTTTCTGCAATCTCTACACGTACCTGTAAATGTAACACAAACTCCATCAACTGTGAAACCCGATGCATCTGAAGGAAGTATCCCGTTGAAATTCACCACTGGAACATCCAGATCCCGAACCTTCCCGCAGGTACTGCACTGAATATGACAATGATTTCCAGTGATATGATCGTAATGGACTTCGGAACCGGCGCTGGTACCAGTGATGGTTATCAGGTCTCCTTCATCAACAAGAATTCCAAGGTTACGATACACTGTACTGAAACTAATGCTCATTACTTCTTCTTTTGCCTTAAAGAAAATTTCCTGGGCAGTGGGATGATTAGCAAGACTTACAGCAGCACTGAGCACCGCCCTCTTCTGCTTTGAACCCCGTCTTGGCTTTTCCATTCCAATCTCCTTTATTCGTAATAGGAACTATTCCTATTATACTCAACCTGTTGAAACTGTCAACCTCTGCTCACTTCCGACCTGAATTGATCACAGCTGATCCTGCAGTCACTGGTTTGCAATTCCATTTTTTCCCTGCTGGGGGGCAAATATCCCACATGAAACAGATGGACTGGAAAGAGAAACACTTTTCAAGCATATTCCATCCATGAAAAATCTTGATGACACAAAGTTTGATATAGCAGAAGTTGCTTCACACCTTGCTCGAATGGGCTGGTCTGAAGCAAATGCAGGAAACATTTCCGTTCTTATGCCCAGGGGAACTGTGTTTGATCCCGGGGAAAATCCCAACTCCTACCATTTACCGGAACCTGTTCAAGTTCTCGCCGGAAGAACTCTTGTTATCACAGCCACAGGCAGCCGGTTCAGAAGATTGACACGGGACATAAACACGCAGATCATCCCTCTTACTATTTCTGAACGGGGTACTGCAGCCCTGTGGCCATCTCATCTTCCCGGCCCCACAAGCGAGATAGGAACACATATTCAGGTGCACTCCCTCTCCCCGGATATGGGCTGGAAAGGCTCAGCTATAGTACACACCCATTCTACAAAAATGCTTACGCTATCTTCAAGCGACCTCCCGGGGGAAATGCTTCAGGATGCAGTTGAGAGAGCCCATCCGGAGATATCCATATTAATGAAAAAGGGGTTGGCCTTCCTGGATTTCGCCCCGCCTGGAACCTGGGACCTTGGCCGGAAAACCATGGAAAGATTCAAAAATGCAAATGCAGTGATCTGGCGCAAACACGGTATTCTCGGATTTGCGGAAAATATTGAAATGGCATGTGATTATGTAGAAATGACGGAGAAGGCTGCGGAGATTCTTCTTCTTGAAAAGAGCGCTTTTGGTAATTTTCTGGGGTTGAAAGACAGAGAGCTGGAGCAACTCCAGAATGAACTTCCACAGGAATGAGCCTCTAGCTATATTGATATTGTGTAATTCTCGGGTAAAACAGTTAATCTGGAGGGGTATGGAATGAAAACATCGATACTTGTAAGTCTTATGGTCATGATTGCTTTGCTTGCAGGTTGCGGAGACTCTGCAACCGAGATAAGTGGCACTCTACCTGTGGTTACCGGAGTTACTGTTGACACTCTGGCAAGCAAAGGTGACACAATAGTGATCACCTGGACAGCCATGGACACAACACTTGTAGACGGGTACTTTCTCTGGACCAGGCAGATGATCGAAGGCCCCTGGTCGCTTGCGGCAGCATGTGATAACAATGTCGGCGTTCACATCGCCCATGTATCAGGCTACTATTCTGTTATGGCTTTCCAGGGAATAAACAACTCTTCGGATATCAGCATTTCGGTCAACACAAAAACTGACGGTCTTTCCGAGATAAGGGAGCTCTTCGCCTTGAAACCGGTTGGCTTTCGGATTGACATGGAGGGAGACTCGCTTATTGCCGGAAACCCGGCTTCACTGGAGTTCTCACAGCAATTCGTAGTAGCCATTAACTGGCTTGGAGAAAGACACATCTTCCCCGGTAATGCTAATCCGGATCTGTGGCCGGGAGGAGCAAGAACAAGGATATCCTCTAGAGGGGGTCTTGTTGCTCCGGCACCTGACGACACTCTACTCTGGAGCGACAGCATCTCATACGGAGGAGATTTCTTCCTGGCACTTGACAACGGTCACTACTGCATGCTCAAGGGGACAAGCACGCTCCCGGATACTGCATCAATGACAGATACACTTGTTCTTCGTGGACAGATACAGCCAATAATGGGCTTGCGGGTATTTAACGAACAGTAGGGGAAGAGTTAAGATAGTGGGGGAGAGTCATTTGACTCTCCCCCTTTTTTTGCTACGGGGTAAGCCTTTTAATGTCCCGGGGAAACATGGTGGTAAGGCGGATGTTGTCAACACCAAGAAGTCTTGCGGTAATTCTTTCCAGCCCTATGGCCAGACCTCCGTGGGGAGGCAGCCCGTACTTGTGAGCTTGAAGATAGCTTGAAAAATCATCGGGATTCAAGCCCATTGATTCCATCTTGTCTATCTGCTCCTGATAATCGTTGATTCTCTGCCCGCCTGTTGTAATTTCAAGACCCCTGAACAGAAGATCAAAACTGAGTGTTGTTCCAGGGTTATCGGGATCATCCTTTGTATAGAACGGTCTCTTTTCTGTGGGGAAATGAGTCACAAAAACAAAATCAGAATCCCAGTTCTCTAAAGAATAGGTACAGAGAGCCCGCTCTTCTTCCGGCTCAAGATCAGGTTCTGCGGAATAGTCTTTTCCTGTGACACTGCCGGCGATCTCATGAGCTTCCGCAAGAGTAACAACCGGAAAATCATCCTGAATAACAGGAACATCTGCTTCCAGAAGGGCAAGTTCAGGAGCGCAGGTTTCCTGAATGTGTTCAAAACAGTATTTAAGCAGAGCTGTTTCCATCTGCATTACTTCAGTGTGATCGTTCAAGAAGCCCATCTCAAAATCAAGAGAGGTGTACTCGTTTATGTGGCGGCTGGTCTGATGAGGTTCCGCCCGGAAAACAGGGCCAACCTCAAAAACCCTTTCAAAGATACCCACACCCATCTGCTTGTAGAACTGAGGAGACTGAGCCAGGTAAGCAGGCCTGCCAAAATAATCAATAGTAAAAATATTGGCACCACCCTCGGCCCCGGCAACACCTATTTTGGGAGTGCGGATCTCAGTGAAACCCTGAATTCGCAGAAATTCCGCGAAGGCTCTGGCAAAGGCTTCTGAAATTTTGAGTCGGGCCCTTTCCACCGGGTGGCGAAGACTCAGAGGCCTGAGATCCAGGTTAGTGTCTATGTGCAGGTCAAGGATTTTCTTGGACAGGTCCACAGGAGTATGTTCAGCTGGAACAGAGATCACTTTGACTTCTTCCACTTGAATCTCAACACTACGGGGATTGATGGATTTGTCTTTGATCTTTGCGCCTTTCACAAGACCTGTGATCTGGACAGAATACTCTTCTGCAAGCCCGTCTATCAGTTCTTCATTCCCATCACGACCTATTACGCACTGAAGAAGACCATCATGACGACGAAGCACTATGAACGCACCCCATCCCAGTCTGCGAATTCTCTGAATCATACCGTGAACAGTTACCTTCTGCCCATCCATCTCTGACAGTTCAACTGCACTAAGCAGCTTCTGATCAGCAGTAGTCGATACTCTGTACATCAATCATCTCCTGTATTCTGCCCGAAAAATCTTAGCAGGCGATTTGGTGTGCCTGAAAAATGGGCCCGGGCTTCTTTTATAGCTTTCTCAAGTACTTCCAGCCGGAGGAATATACTGGAAGAAACATTTTCCACCTTAGTTATTCTGTAACGAAGCTGCCTCAGGCTGCCGTGCATTCTTGAAACAGAGGGGCTATAGTGGCTGCGTGTACGATGACGAAACACCCGCACTGCCTCTGGTCCTTCTGCCATAGCATCTTCTTTTTCAAGCTGGAATGATTTCCTCAAGCGGATGAGAAACTTCTCCATAAGTCGAAGTTCTTCTTCCACGTCAGCAGCTGTTCCAGGATTTCCACTCATGTTAAAGTTGCCTTATATTCTGCTGTCAAAATAGATTCTCACAATGCCATACAGCTGTAAAGATAGCAAATAACCCCTGAGGAGGGAAGATGAGGATACTCGCAGTAAATCCAGGTTCAACTTCAACAAAGATCTCTGTCTATGAAGACGAGAAGGAAATCTGGGATCTTAAACTAACGCACTCCCCTGAAGAGTTGTCCTCTTTTGGAACAAATATTTTTGAACAATACGGATTCAGGCGTGATGTTATTGTGTCCGCTTTGCAGACTGCGGGATACCCCGTAGAGAGTTTTGATGGCATCGTGGGAAGAGGTGGTCTGGTAAAGCCTATTCCCGGAGGTACATACCTTGTAGATGACAATCTACTAAAAGATCTCAGGATCGGGATACTGGGCCAGCATGCCTCAAATCTCGGTGGCCCAATCGCTGCTGAACTGGCAAAAACAGCTGGTTGTAACGCATACATTGTTGATCCTGTGGTGGTTGACGAGATGGAACCGATCGCAAGGTTCACAGGAAGCCCTCTGCTCTCCAGAAAAAGCATTTTTCACGCCCTGAATCAAAAGGCAGTTGCCAGAAAAGCAGCAGCAGAGCTTGGTAGAGAATACGATTCCAGCAACTTCATTGTTATACACCTTGGTGGGGGGATCAGCGTTGGAGCTCACAGAAAAGGCAAGGTTGTTGATGTGAACAACGCTCTTGACGGTGATGGTCCATTCACGCCGGAAAGATCAGGCGGACTGCCTGCAGGCGATCTTGCAAAACTCTGTTTTTCAGGAGACTATACCCTGACCGATGTAAAGAAATTGATAAAAGGAGAGGGTGGTATAGTAGCCTACCTTGGAACAAATGATATGATGCGTGTTGAAGATGAAGTAGAAAAAGGCAACAGTGAATGGCTCGCCGTATATCAGGCCATGGCATATCAGATCGCCAAAGAGACCGGTGCAATGGCTGCTGTGCTTCAGGGAAATGTGGATGCGATAGTAGTATCCGGTGGAATTGCCTATGACAAAAAGTTCATCGGCTGGCTGAAGGAAATGATAGAATTCATAGCGCCGGTA
>JAGLQD010000343.1 GCA_023136985.1 Candidatus Sabulitectum sp.
ATGAATCAGCTGGTTTATATCAGATAGTTTTTTTGAGAATACTGAAGTAATGCTGGTTTGGCAAGAATTGATTACATTAACTATATGAACCACAGAAAGAACGGAGGAAGCATAAGAACATGGGAGAGCAGATGATGTCGACGGAGAAAATGGAAGCAGTGAACCTGATAAAGCGGCTTCCGGATGAAAGCACGTTTGAAGACATTCAGTACCATCTTTACATTGCAGAAAAATTAAGAAATGCCAGAAAAAATATTGAGGATGGGAAAATTCACTCCCAGGCAGCAGCAGAGGACAGGCTTGATAAGTGGATTATGAAGTAGTTTGGACAGATGGGGCAATCATTGATGTTGAAGAGATCGCACAGTACATTCAAAAAGATTCGCCTTTTTATGCCGATTCGGTAGTAACAAAGATCGTTGAAGCAACCAGGCTTCTGGAATCTTTTCCTCTTTCCGGCAGAGCGGTACCGGAAGAAAACGACAAGAATGTTAGAGAACATTTTATATACAATTATAGACTAATCTATGAGATTAGAGATTTCAGGATTTTTGTGCTTACGGTTGTTCATGGGAAGAGGATTCTTCATCTGGATTTGGAAAAAGAGCTGGAAGAATAACAGCGTACTAAGATGAATCAGCTGGTTTATATCAGATAGTTTCAATACTATTTTGCTCTGCTTTGGAAGCAATGGTATTCAGGGCTGCATCAAGAGATATGTTCTTGCTTGAGAAGGTGAATTCTGTGGGTTTCTCAGTAAAAATAACAGTGGCTTCGTTTGCGGCGAGCCACAGAGGTACTGCTGCCAGATCGTAATAGGCGAAACCATCCCTGAATTCAGGGCTAACTGTAAGAACCGAATCCTGAAGCATCGGTGAGATCAATAGCAGAGAGCCGGATTCATAAGGTCCCACGCAGGATGGATATTGGATCAATCTGCCTGCTGGTATGCTGCCCGAGAGCAATACAGTGGTGTCGGGAAGTTCAGAATACATATCCGCAGAGATTTGTACAGATGTGTACTGCACTGCATCGTCAGCCATGAAAACCAGGAATCCCGGATCGCTCTCTGTTGTCAGACCCTCCCATATTCTGTTGGTTCCTGTTACAAATCTATCTGGATGTATTCCGAGACATTGCATTGGAGTCATGTATTCTCCGGGCCAGAATGTGCCGTAAACCCCAACTGCATTATCTACACCACTTACAAAAAGAGGTCCATTCCCAGGCAGTTCTTCAGCAATCTCTGCGAGTCTGACTGTGGTTCTTTCCACATAGTTCGAGGCGAGTTTCAGAGTCTTTATCTCATCCCGGGAAAACAAAACTATTCCCGTAAAGAAAACGAGCAGAACCGGGTAAAGAAATCTCTTCCCATGAATTTTCTCTACAAGAAATCCCAGAAAGAGCGCTGCTCCGGGTAAGGCAGCCACAGAGAAATCCGGCCTCAGGGTAAGATTACTCACTGGAAGCATTAGAAAGGTTCCGGTAACGAAAACAAGGAGTCGGTTCTTCCACTTCGGAACTCCGAAGTAAATCGCCATGGGATAAAGAAGAAGCAAAACTCTGGCAGAAATTCCGGAGAGCCAGGGCTGCCAGACAATTGCATTCTGCTGAATCAGGTTCTTTGCCATGAAGAACCCGAAAGAAGAGCTCTCAGCGTAATTTACACCAAAACCCATGGCACGGTACCTTAACAACCCGTAGACAAGCAGAGGTATAAGAGCAACGGCTAAAGCCCAAACGGCTTTTCGCAATCTTGTGGTATCAGGTGCAGAGCAGTATGCCACCATTACTATTACAGGAAGAGCTGCTACGGCAGTTTCTTTAATCAGAAGAGAAACCAGATAAAGGAATGCAGCTGCAAAAGGCATCCACTTCCCTTTTGAGTTTCTGCTCCATATTGATACAATAATGATAGACAGAAGAAATGGGATCAGCGCAAGAATTGTGGTTCTGAGTGAGACCCTTGCAACTGCAACAGCCATAGGATAAGAAAACATAAAAAGAGCTGTACCGGTGTAAACGGCTACTGCCTTTTTTATAAACTGGCTGATGAATGCAAAAACGAGAAGTGATGCTACTGAGAGCAGAAACAGGTTAGTGGCATGCCAGCCAGTTTGATTCTCCACACCCCATATGCTGTTGTCCAGCGCCCAGCTGAGAATCATCAGAGGTCTGTAGCCACCACCGTATTGAGCCGAGAAGGCAGCAGGAACATCCTGGAGGGTGTGGTTGCAGTCAAGAAAGTCATCAGTGAGGAATCCTGTACGGAGGGTGGGAAGGTATAGCAGAATGCCAAGAAGAATGAGTACAGCAGCTGGTATTCTCCTGATTATGACTATCCTCCTTGATTGTTTGATAATCTATCATTGAACATGCATTTCAATATAGTAGTCTTTTTTGGATCTGTCACCCACTGAAAGAAAGTATACAGCCTGTCAAACTTGTGTTAACTTGAAGAATTATCTGTCCAGCAACCCCACAGCTTTAAGGCTGATGATCTCATTTTCAGTGACTATGAAATGATCAAGTATTCTGAAATCCATGTCTTCTCCCAGTTTGATCAGTTTTCTTGTTAAAGCAATATCTTCACGGCTGGGGTCTGTTTTTCCCCCGGGATGGTTGTGAACCAGTATGACACCTGCTGCACTGTGTGCGATCACCTTTTCCACAAGGTTTCTGGGGTAGACCTGTGTTCGATTCACCGTTCCGTATTCCAGATCAACTTCAGCAAGAAGAGAATTTGCCGAGTTAAGCAGAAGGGCGCTGAACCGTTCTCTTCTCTGGGAGCCAAGCCTTTTCTTCAGGTATTCCGCTACTTCATCAGGACCTGTGATCTTTATCTTTTCTTCCGGGCTTTCCGACCTTGCAGTAAGCTGGGAGAATAAGCTGATAAGTGTTGCTGCGGATTCTCCGATCCCATCAACTGACATAAGGCTTGAAGGTGGTTGATTCAGTATGTTTTTCAGGCTGCCGAACTTGTCCAGCAGATCTTCCGACAGTTTTCTTGTGTCTTTTCTGGGAGTGGCATAGGTAAGAAGCAGTTCCAGGGCTTCACGGTCGGTGAAGCCCTTTATGCCTGCTCTGAGAAAACGCTGTTTCAGCCGCTTTCTGTGTCCTTCCACTATTTCTCCAGGTAGACAGTGGTGGATGGGAAGGCGAAATCAAGACCGAGTTCCTCAACAACGCGCATGATCTTCAAGTTGAGATCATGTCTGCTCTGAAGAAATTTTGAATAATCCGTAGTTCTGATGAAGAAGAGCATCTCGACATTCAGCGAAGAGTCACCGAAGGTGGTGAAATGAACATTGGCTCCATTGTGTTCAGCCATGTCATCTTCTTCCAGCATTTTCCTGAGAGAGACAACAAGTTCCTGCATTTTTGCAGCTGTGGCGTCGTATGTAACACCAATAGTGATCGTACACCTTCGCATTGGTCTTTTGGAGAGGTTGTCTATGGTGGAGTCTACGATCTCTTTGTTCGGTATGGTCACCAGTGTTTTTGCAACAGTTCTTATTCTTGTAGACCGCAGTCCCACCTCTTCTATTGTACCGCTGACGCCTCCAACCTGAACGAAATCTCCCACCATGAACGGGCGGTCAAGAAAGAGGGCGATGGATGCGAATATACCGGCGATAGAGTCCTGGGCGGCAAAAGCAAAAGCCAGGCCTCCGATACCCAGACCGGCAATAATACCAGACACCGGGTAGTTCTTGAGTTGCATGAAGAAAACAATTCCAATGGCGGCAAGTGCAACTTTCACCAGTTTTCTTAAGACGGGAATCAGCTGATCATCCAGCTGGGATTCTGTTTCCTCAGCAAGAGAACCCATCTGAAGTGCAACATCATCAATAACAACGAAAAGTATTCTGATAACGGTGAATGTCAAAAGAACTTGAATAATGTTCAAGGCGATCAGGTTTACTGAACCGTGAATGTTTAGAACTAGAAGCGAGAAGTAGAAACCTGTGAAAACGACCAGGAAAGATATTGATCCTGCAAGCCCGTCAAGAAGAATTGTGAAAAAGTTTTCCATATTCTTTATGGGCTTCTTCAGCAGCGAGTTAACGATTTTTCTGAGTAGAAGGGACAGGAGGATGCCCAGGATGAATATTCCTATTCTACCCACGGGTATCGAGGCTGGGGAGTAGTTTACTATTGTGTTGATAAATTCCATTGATTTCCTTTCGATTCCTTTTGTTACAGGGAGTAATTTTGTTCTGTTCATGCCTCACTGTCAATAGGAAGATAACTCGTGGTTGACGAAAGTGTTTTCGTTGGTCATTATCGCTTTCACAACCGATAACTGGAGGCATTTTGAACCCCAAGCTTGAAAAATACGGTAACTGGTTTCTACAACTTGCATTAGCCCTTCTTGTATTCTTCGGTTTTCTCAGACCCTATGTGATTGAAGCGTACAGAATACCAACACCCAGCATGTCTCCAACTCTTCCTGTTGGCGACCATCTGCTTGTGCTGAAGTCGGAAAACGGGCAGCAGATCCCTTTCTCCGATCGCATGCAGCCACTGCTTCATAACTTTCAGGGAGACAGCAGATGGCTTCTTATGCCAGCCACCGGATCGGTTGAACTGGGCGAGAGCATTGTTTTTCGTTACCCCATGGATGAAGAAGTTACCTTCATAAAGAGAGTTGTTGCAACAGAGGGTGATTCTGTGGCTGTGCGCAATGATACACTGTATGTGAACGGTGAGCCTTCTCTTTATGCTTGTGCACACCAGGATAGGCTGAACCCCAGTATCATAGACGAACAGTGGCCTGAGTGCATGCCGTACCTGAATTCGAATTATGCTATTGCTGACCTGGCCTATGAGAGAATAGTCTCGGATGTGGTCATGGACAACGGCGGTAATCCTGTGTACATTGTCCCTAATGGAAATGTATTTATGATGGGTGATAATAGAGATCACTCCAGTGACAGCAGAATATGGGGACCTCTGGATCTTGAACTGGTCAAAGGTCAGGCGGTTGTTACATACTGGTCGTGGGAGCTTGGTGGCGGGTTTCCCAAGATCGAAAGAATTGCGAGGCTTGTGCGCTGATATGACGCTTCCTTTACCTTACAGCAGTTGTTTTCTGGATAATGTTCCCGTGATGTTTTTGAATCTTGATAAGCTTGTTACTGGCGGTTCAGAGCTTAGAGATTTCAGGAAAGACCTCTACTGGGCTGTTTCAGATGGTAACGAAGTGTTTGCCAGAATGATCTTCAGACAGGGGAAACCGTATTTCATTCACGGTATTGACTCCCTTAACTCTGCTTCGTTTGTGAACAGGATAAAGAGAGACAAAAGAGAGCTTTTTCTCTCTCTTCATTTTCTTGAGCCTGGATCACTTGGGCCGGTGATCAAATATCTCTGTGAAGAACCGGTGCTGACAGAAATGGACAATTCCAGCGGAGAATTGATCCAGCTTTTGAAATCTCTCAGAAAATCGGGCGAATCGGGAATGATCAGCCTGCATACCAGCTCCGGTATAGGATTGGTACCCATAAGAGACGGAAAAATATCCAAGGGCTTTCTTCCAGGCAGAACGGTAAAAGGAAAGGCACTTGTTGAATTCCTTAAGTCTCCTGAGGGGTCTGGAATGGCAGAGTTTGTTGATGGTGAGGTGGCTGAACCTTCAGCTCTGGGTATCGGTGAGATAACTCTTATTCTTACTGCAGTTAATGCATGGCTGGAGTCACTTGGTCCGGTCTGGCCCCAGAGCAGATCAATTGTACCTGTTTATGTGAAGAAGATCAGAAGCAGATACCCTTCTCTGGAGCCGCTTAGCTATTCCGAAGAGGATTTTCTTACTCTTGGAAGTTTTATCACAGACTCAGCGGATTTCCCTAAAGCTATTGCTCTGTTGATCAAATCTCTCTGCAAAAAACACCCTTCTCCGGAAACTGCATTGAAGCTTTTTACCAGGATCAACAAAGAACGGTCGGCAGCCCTGAAGACCACCGGCCTTATTGATCTTCTTTAGCAGCTTACTTTTCTCTGTACTGCCTGATATCCTTATTTGCACCGATCAGCCAGAGCATATCGCCTTCTTCCAGTACATCATTCGGTTTTGGAATTCTGTAATCGTATTCGCCGTTCTTCTGAATTTTTCCCAGGAAGGCTATGTTTATCTCGTGTGATCTGCGTATATCAATTTCCTTAATGGTTTTTCCGATCTGTACCTTTGCTGGTTCGGTGACTATGATGTCCATTCCTGACCGTAGCCTGACATACTCTTTAACACCGGAATAGGTAATAGCTCTTGCTTCTGAGATACCCTGTTCGTGTTCCGGGCGGTATACTTTGTCTGCTCCCACTGCGTTGAGTATTTTCTCTTCTCTGTCGTTGCTTGCTCTGCTGTATACGGTGATTCCCAGATCCTTCAGTATTTTTGTGATTATCACTGTGTTTCCGAAATTCTCACCTATTGCCACAATGGCCAGATCAAGGTTTCCTATTCCGTAGCCTTTCAGCTGTTCTTCGTTCGTGCAGTCGAAGCAGATAGCGTTATTAACCTTACTGGATATGTTGTTCACCAGCTCCTGTTTTATGTCAATTGCAAAAACCTCTGCGTTCTGTTCTATCAGCTCATTTGCCAGGCTGCTTCCAAAGGTACCCAGACCGATAACTGCTATTTTTTTTGGTTTTTTCTTCATTTCTCCTACCCTATGGTTATTCTGGC
>JAGLQD010000344.1 GCA_023136985.1 Candidatus Sabulitectum sp.
CAACCTCTTTCTCTGACTTAAGTCTATCTGCTTCATTGTATATGTTGTGTACAGAGTAGGCGACATCATCAGCAACTTCCTGGAAAAGGGACTGTTCATCTGGAGAAAGGCTGATCTCTTTTGGAAGTTCTGCAGAAATAATGCCAAACAGCTTGTTGTCAGCAATGAGCGTTGATGTGAAGGGCCTGCTGTCGGGCTCCAGGCCGATCAAAGGGCAGTCTCCGCATCTATTCTTCACATCATCAACAGTTACCAGCTCCCTTTTCTCCAGGGCCAGTTCGGCACAGATGACCATATTGTTCGATTCTATAAGATATTTCAACTGATCCCTGTTTTTCTCAGGGATTCCAGAGAAAGCAGTTTTATGGAATTTCAGAGTTTTCTGATCGCAGAGAGCTATCCATGCGGAAGAATATCCTCTTGTAGAGATAAGGGCATCACAGATTCCCTGTATCATGTTTTCCAGATTCTTTTCCTTTGTGATAAGATGGTTGACCTGCCTTATTGCCTTCAGAGCACTTGTGAGGTGGTCGGCTTTTTTTCTGCTTTCAAACTCCAGTGTGATATCTCTCACATAGCCTTCAAACCCTGCGAATCTGCCAATGGGATTGGTTAGACGTCTGGCATATGTTTCGGAAATGAAGGAAGAACCATCTTTCCTCACCAGTTGCCCTGTAAACAGCTTGAGGTCTCCGTCGCTGGAGAGGTTGTTCAGAAACGAACGGCGTATATCCTTATCGGGAAAGAACTCACTGGTAAAGCGTTTTCCAATCAGCTCGTCAGCAGAGGCATAGCCGAAAACTTCAACTGCCTTATTGTTCACAGAGGTGATAGTTCCAATATCGTCTACCCTGTAGTATGCTTCGGCCATGCTGTTGAAAATTCGGAGCAGATCCTGATCGTTCATTGTTTTCCTCAAACTTTCTGAAATTTATCAGGAAAGATGTCACGAAACCAATGGAATGTAAACCGCAGGTGACTGGAATTGAAACTTCACTTATTCAGGAACAAAAGGGGGAGGCGGATGCCTCCCCCTGAAAGACTCTGTGAGAAACCGCTACAGCCGAACTGTCCTGAGGGTTTCGGTGTGTCCGCCAGTGGTCAGTCTGATGACATAGATGCCGGCGGGAGCACTGGAAAGACCTGAAGCAACAGAGTGGCTGCCGGAGGCAGCTGCATCGTTAACAGGTGTATTAACAATTCTTCCAGCAATATCAAGGATCTCAACTGTGACCTGTGCCGGTGCAGGAAGTGTAAAGTTCACCATTGCAGTGGAGACCACAGGGTTCTGAGAGATGGAAAGACCGAAAGAAGGTATGGAAGAGATGCCGGATGTTATAATTAATCCCCCTAAGTAAAAACTATCTCCACAGTTGTCGGGAGAGTCTAACCATTGAGGGTGTTCCTGGCCCGATTGAGCACAGCTGTCCCACTCCTTGGCTCTGTTGGCAGCTTCGAATATTGAGACACAACCATCGCTGTTAATGTCTGGATCTGCGGGAAGAGCTCCTCCGGGAAGGTCTGTCGTTGGGGGGATAGAACCATGTACAGCTCCCGTCCAGTAATAGACGTATTCATCGTATTCGGGATATGAAAGTCCTGCCCAGCTTGATTCTGAAGCATTTGCAGCACTTGCAAATGTTCTTGGTTGAGTTGCATGGGGATTGATCACTTCTTCAAGGAAGCCACCTGAAAAGCACTGTTCCATTACAACATGTATGGAGGTGGCTGCGAAAGAGTTGATCATTGTATCGAAGATGTCGTCATCAAATACTTGACTATTCCAAAGGTTAAGAACGACCTCTGGAGGATTATCAAAATCCTTACTGCCTGGAGAGCCATGATCTGTCGTGTAAATGAATAGATTATCTCCTGAAGTGATCATCGAGTTTATTGAACTAAAGCCGTGGGCAATTCCGGACAGAGTGGCATCGTAATTGATATCAGCATCACCGTCATTGTCGAAATCCGGGTTCGAATTCAAGCCGTTTGAAAGATCAGGGGCTGGATCAAGTCCGTCTGCGAAACAGACTATGATGTGATCGTCGGGGATAAGATAGTCGTGGGCCAGTACATTGTAGATGAACTGAACATCACCGTAGTATCTTGTGTGATTGTTGCCTTGATTGTGCCCGCCGGAAATGATCCAGGCGTACATGTGTTCGGCATTTCCCGATGTGGATTGAACATTGGGTGTGAACCAGGCGAGGAATTCTTCATACTGACCTTTGCCATTGTCTGTTTTTGGAAGGCTTGTGTATTCCACAGTCATCTCGGGGAGCATGTCCGGAGGAATAACCATCTTAACCGTGGTCATCTCTCCATCAGGAGAGACAAAAACCCATCTGCAAGGGTGAGCCCAGTTTGCAAGAACAAAGTCATCAATAAGAACGAAGTAGCCGTCAAAAGGCACTATGATCTCCGGATGTGACCATGCACCAAGCAGGTCTCCCATGGAAAGCTGTCCGTCAAAGCTTCTTACCTCTTTACCCGACAAGTCGGTTACCATTGTCTCCATAACAAGATTGGCAGCCTCAGAGGAATTAGCAATAGCAAAAGCGTAGCCACTAGTGCAAAAAAAGAAGAGGGTTAATAGTCTATTTAGCATGTTTTGCATACCTCTGTTTGGATTCCAAGTTAATACAACCATAGTCATATGTGGAAAAGAATGAAAGTCAGGCAATAGATGAAAGTAGGGGATGTCCAACAGTACTTATTGAATTCATGCATGAGGAGGTAAACAGATGCAAGTAGGTAATAAATAAGTCGAGCTAGAATACTGTATATATGTTGTATGAAA
>JAGLQD010000345.1 GCA_023136985.1 Candidatus Sabulitectum sp.
CCCTCTGATTCAGTTTGAGGTTGATCATTTGGATATTAGCTGAAAGTTGCATTTCATTCAGTCATTTAGTATAGAAAATAAGGAGAGTTTTGCAGACAACCGAACGATCAGAAAACCCAGCAGAAAACAAACTGTTCTACGCCGAAATGTTTTTGTTTCCTTCTCTTGTAATTATTGCATCCTTTCTCTTTCCTGCAATCCTTGGACGAAACTCCAACTGGTTTGGCATTAACCAAATAGCTCATATTAACATCGTGTCGGTTTTTCAAATACTGGCTATATCAGCTTCCTTTATCACAGGGTGTGTATTGCTTCTTCGCAAAGATCACTGGCGAATTGCAGGAGGAATACTGATTCTATTCATTATGTTCGTTTTCAGAAGTAACACAATGAACCCTGATGGAACAGATCTTATATGGAAAATACCAGCCGATGTTGATCGAGTTGGTGCCCATGTTGTGCATGACGAAATGCTGGAACTCTACACCCACTCTATTTTCTGGAATACACTTAATAAACTGGAGGGGGGGGTATCGGAGTTGCCCTTTCCTATCAGATTCTTTCAGCATTTAGTGGAGTGGTGTTTCTTGTTTTACTGGTAAAGTATGCAAAAGAAAACATCCAGTCAAATCAGCTTCTCTTCATACTGCTTGTTTCCTGCGGAGGCTTTATTCAGCTTTTCTTTGGTGATGTTGAAAACTACTCCGTCACAGCAGTTCTTGTAATGTGGTACTTCCTCATAGCAGCAAGAACCATTAACGGAAAAGCCTCACTGGTAACCGCTTCACTTATTCTGGGTCTTGCCATGTGTTTTCATCTTGAGGCCGGTTTTCTTCTGCCTTCTCTTGCCTACCTGATTTACAAAAACAGAAAAAAAGAGAAACCTGCAATATCCTTTTTGAAGATGTTGATTCCTCTGGTAATGACTGGAATCTGTATGATCATTTTTCACCTGTCAGGTATACTCCCTATGGAAAATCTATGGCTTTACAGCCATGCAACTGCTCATGGCGGAAACATTGCTTCTGTTATTCCTCCACTGACAGTTCCTTATTATCTGGAAATGCTCAACCTGCTTATTCTGCTCTTTCCATCAGTTCTGCTGCTACCTCTTAGCCTGATACATGCAAAGGGTAATGCAAGCAGGATTATTGGTTTTCTCATATCTGCAACCGGGTTCCTTCTGCTACTGCCTCTGGGCTGGAAAGCAGCATTGGGAGTGCTGAACGACTGGAACCTTTACGCAATTGTGGCCATTCCGGGTTCTCTGCTCGTCTGGTCGGTATGCACCCAGAAAGCAGAAAGCAGAAAACTGAAATATCTACTGGTCAACATGCTTGTTTTCTCCATGCTGAATACATTCTCATGGGTGGTAAGTAACCATGCTGGCTGATTCCATAAAAAGAAGAATCATCGCGGTAAATGACAAAAGAATCCTGCCGGTTATCACGGTGTTGCTCTTTATCGCCGGCTTCATGTACAGCAGATCCTATACACCGGCCTGGCCCGGTGACTTCACCGCATACCTTGGAGCCGGTTATGCTCTTGCGGAAGGTGTCAATCCTTATGATGACCAGGCTGTTTCCAGATGCCTTTCACATAATGGACTTCATGATGTAGAGAACCTGCCATATCTATACTCTCCGGTGTTCGCTATTCCATTTTCCATTGCACGGTATACTGGACCAGTCTGGATCAGACGGATCTGGTTTCTCAGTCTGCATGGATCATTCTGGCTTGGTTTCTATCTGCTTCTTAGAAAAAGACCACAAAACAAATCAATCGCAATTATGGTTGTTCTGGGAACTCTTCTGCTCTTCATGGGACCGTACCGATCTGCTGCAAAATGGGGGCAGGTTACCGCCCTGCTTTTCTTTCTGGTTTCTATTGCCATGTACCGGCAGAGAAGCAGCATTCTCTCCGGCAGCGTTCTTTCCATGATTCCCCTGATTAAACCCGCACTTGCTTTACCACTTTTCATACTGCGTGGAAAGGCATGGGTGTTTCTGGCACTGACCACCGTCGCAGTTATTCTAATATCTCTAGGTACATCAGGCCCTGAACCATGGCGTCAGTACGCAACTGCACTGAATAATGTCAGCTCCAATTGGAATCTTGCAATGCCGGCGAATCAAAGCTTAACCGGGAATGTTCACAGGATAGTAGGGATGTACAATAAAAACTACGGTGCAGCAACACCGGTAATCCACAAAGAACGGGTGAAGAGAGCAGAAGAAGAAAGGGCATTGTCCACAGGGATATCTGCTTCACTGATGCTTGTAGTACTGGCAACAATTCTGCTGTCTATAGGTCAATCCAGGTGGAGATCGTTTTATCTTTCAAAATATTTTGCACCACTACTATGCTGGATCTCGCTTCTTATATCTCCACTGGCTTACGATCATTATGGTCTTTTTCTTCTCCCGCTCCTGATAGAATCAATTTTCATCGGAAGCAAAAGACTTTACATTCCTGCAGTAATTGCTTTCAGCTACTGGGCACTTATCCCAAATGCCGACTCCTTTACTGCAAACCAAGCCTTACTTCTATCTATTGAAGCAATTAGGCCTGCACTGCTGGTATGGGTAGCCATTGTCTATTCCAGAACAGTATCTGCAATTCTGCTATCGAAGAACTGTAACACCGATGATCGGTTGTCAATGTATCAATCGGAACTGTCTGTTCTCTCCATCCGGTAATCAATACCTGAACCGCTGTGGTAAAGATGAATAACAAGTGGCCGTGAGAATACCGGATTCGGCTTATTGAGCATGTAGACATATTCATCCTGTATTGCCACCTGGTATCCGTGTGTTCTGAGGTTGCAGACAAGACCGGCCATATACGGCCAGAGGCTGTTGTCTTCCACTGTTATCTGAATCCGGTCCGAAAGAAGAAGTTCATGGTCTTCAAGAAGCATTATAGAAAGAGACTCCACTTTTCCATCGTGATATCCCAGAGGATCACTGGTAAAAGATTCACTGGCAACCTGATTCACATTCATCACTGTGAACAGGATCAAAAAAACAGGAAGCATGCTGAAAAAAATCTTTCTTTTTCCTGAAGACAGCTTTCTCTGGTACACCAGAATTATCGCCAGCCATGAAAGAGGTGAAAGCAGAGAGATCCAACGGGCAAGATATTGCTCTACAAGGCCGCGGATGCCATACACAGAAGCAACTGAAGCAATAAGCAGCAGCAATGTGACTTCACACAAGCGGGTTTCAAAGCTGCTTCTGCTACGCCGTCTTGCAGTTAACCATGCTGAAAAAAGAAACAGTGATCTAATCAGGGCTACAACTGAGTTGATCAGCACCATGAAGTGTGAAGAGACTCGTAGAAAAGAAGCTAACGGCGCTGTTTCCATCATTGACGCAAGAGAACTCCACACCGAAATACTGTTGTTGCAAATGCCAGCCGGTTCTGTTTCCCGGAGAAAGGAAAATATAGAAGACAGGTTACCAGTTCCATAAGGAGAAAGCTGGTCAACGATCACCGGGATCCAAAGCACGAATGCGATAACAAGAGAGACTGCAAAGAACCGGTTCCGAAAATCCCTGCGATAAACCAGCAGAGCAAAGGTGTAAAGAAGAAGAAGACCCATGACCGGTAGCACACCCAGATGAGTTTGAGCTGCAAATGAAGCACTCACAACAGCCACTGGAAGATATTTATTTGCTCCACCTGCAACTGCGACCATGGCAATAACAGAAAGAAGCATCGGGAGAACAACCACATACGGATTCCACATGCCTGCCCAGATCGACCAGTTCATACCGTACATCAAACTGGAGATCAATACAGCAAACAAAACCGCTGCATTTGCAGACACCGTCTTGCGGATAATATGGAAAGCCCCCCAGAGGGAAAAGCCTGCAATAAGCTGGGGTAGAAAATAGAGAGAAAGCAATTGATTACCGGTTAAAGTGAAGGGATACCTTATGTAGAAATACAAAGGACCTGGATGGTGAAAACCAAATCTGGAATATGCACCGGTATAAATCCCGTCAGGCACTTCTTCTGTTGCCATTTGAAGAAGAGCCTTGTCTCCAGAGAGAAAAAACCCGCCACTCTGGTGAAAAACAGTTGGTACCATGGCAAAGAGTACCGGTAACAGCAACAGAAACAGCGAGATGCTCCAGAAAAGTTTTTCTGGAAGAAACAGCTTCATTTCGTGTGCTGCATCGATACTCTTTTCCAACTTGCTGTTCTACTTCAAAGTCTCTGCATACTCGAAAAGACCGCCTGCAAAGAAGATGTCCTTCTGAACACCACTCATTGCCTGGGTTTTCTTCTCTCCCATAATGCCCTTCTCCATGTCCAGAACAACAACTTCCATATGGGTGAAATCGCTGGCTTTTGCATTGGCCATGGTGATCACAGGAAATGCGCTGTTTATGGCGTTTCTCTTGTAAATAGCCCCGTATGATCTGGCAATAATAGCCTGAACACCAAGGCACCTGAAACAGTCAACTGCCTGCTGCCTGGAACTGCCGCTGCCAAAATTGTCTCCTGCAAGAATTATGTCTCCAGGCTTTGCGAGCTCTGCGAAATCCTTAAAACCTTCAAGGTTATCGAAAGAATACTGTCCCATCTTTGCTATGTCTGTAATGGCGAGATACTGATTGTGAAAGATCATGTCGGTGTCTATATCGCTTACAAGTTCACCATCGCGCTGAAGAACCCAGAGTCTGCCTTTTAGTTGCAATGAAGTCATGACTATACCTCCTCCAGTTCATGAACTGTGGCAATTCTTCCCAGCACAGCGGTGGCCACAGCAGTACCTATACCTGCAAGGTAGGTATCGCCCCTGCCCTGTTTGCCTGTGAAGTTTCTGTTGGAGGTGCTGACCTGCACCTCTTTCAAACCAGTCATACCTATCTGACCTGAAGCACAGCCTCCGCAACCTGCGTTGCTTACAATGGCTCCTGCATCAAAAAGATCCGCAAGCAATCCCTCATGAAGAAGTCTGTCCCATGTTTTTCTTGTTGCGGGAACAACCTTCAGCATTACACCGTCTGCCACTTTTCTGCCTTTCAGCAGTTTTGCGGCATAGGCCATATCTTCATAAGTACCGTTTGTACAACTGCCTATGAACACTCCATCCACCATGACCTCTTTGTACTCGGAAACAGGATGCACATTGTGGGGATTGGGAGGTGCGGCAAGATGGGGCTCAAGGCCGGTGATGTCCAGTGTGTACTCTTTCTCGTACTCGGCATCGTCATCTGCGTAGAACGCCTCTTCCCTCTTCATACCGAAAGCATCCAGTACATTCTGGTTGGGAGCAAGCAGAATAATGATGGCACCCATTTCTGTGCCCAGGCTGGAAAAGGTAATGCAGTCTGAAAGTGCCGCCTGATCAAGCCATTCACCCTGCACCTCAACAGACTTGCCAAGAAGGGTATGACTGCCGAACTCTTTGAGCATTGCAAGAGCAACATCTTTTGCCTCTGTGCCAGCCGCAGGCATTCCCGTTAATGTTACCCTGACAGTGGTTGGTACCTGAAACCAGACCTTGCCGGATTTAAAGGCAAAAGCTGTATCAACGTCACCCATTCCCTGCCCGAAGGCGCCCACAGCACCCATAATATTCAGATGGCTGTCTGTTCCAATGGTGGTTGTTCCCGGCCTGGCAAGACCCTCTTCAATCACCACATGGCTGCCTATTCCTGCGTTCACATCCCATATTTTCAGATTCTGCTCTCTGGCAAAAAGTCTAATCCTGTGCTGATTGGTGGCGTAGGGAATGGTGTTGGCCGGTACATTACAGTCAAAGGTAAAAAATGTTTTCTCCGGGTCGTCAATTGGAGATTCTCCACCGTATTTCTCTAGATTTCCTACAACATTCGCCCCTGCGAAATCTCTTGCGGAACGGTTATCAATACCCAGCCAGACCACATCTCCGCCTGTACATTCGCCTGCGCCGTGCGCAGTGATGATCTTTTCTATCAGAGTTCTGCCCATTGCTGCCTCCATTTTGGATCTTCAGTATGCCAGTTACCTCTCTGGTCACGGCCCAGTTCCAAGCACTTTAAAAAGATGTTTCCCTTACCTGCTGCCTTGTATCCAGCCTCGGTATCTTCCAGTGAATATGTAAATTGAACAGTCTCCACCTCGGGTTCTCCCTCTTCTGCGAACGAGAGGATCATAGCCGTTCCTCCTGACGGAACAGAACCTCCTCCCACAGAACCGGGATTTATTATCAAACCATTGGGTCTTCTAACAATAGACGGTGTATGCGTAGCACCACAGACAACAATATTTGCCCCTGATCTTGCCAGAATTGAATCATATATCTCTGCTGCAGCATCAGCTGGAAGCCCCATGGCCTGGTTTCCAGGAAGACCGTGAACGCAGAGAATGGTTTTCTTCTCAAACTGGAACCTGAGCTCGTCAGGAAGCTCCCGAAGCCATCTTCGCTGCTTGGAAGTTATCTGATCCGAGGTCCATTCAAAGAATTCAGCTGCAAGATTCCTCCAATGCGGATTCTCATACTCTTCCCCGGTAATACTGCGCTGCCTTGCCAAGGCTCTGTCGCAATTTCCCTGAACAGATTCAATCTGGCTGTTCTGAACAAAACTGATCACCTCTGATGGCACCGGGCCATAGTGAACCAGATCACCAAGATTAACCACAAGATCGATCTCTCTGCTTTTAAGAATATCCATGGCGGCCTTCAAAGCCGCAAGGTTACCGTGTATATCGGAAATGAAAGCGATTTTCAAAACAAGTTTCCCTTCAATAAGATAAATGCAGAAGGAATATACAACAGAGGGCCATGATCAAAACAAAAACCTTTCAGGGTCATCAACAACATTTCGCACCGTTTCTTTCCAAAGGTGGGAAGGTGTGGTAGCAATGCGAATAAGAGAGTCGCTGTTACCACTATCTACTGCATGTCTTACATCGCTGTTACCGGATAAAATATCCACAGGCATCTTGTGGTATTCGTATTCGTAAGGGGGGTCATTCCACATTGTTTCCTCCGCCCTGAAACAGTGGTTAAGAATACCCAGCGCGGCCTTGAATGGTCTGTAAACAGATTTATCCGTCACATGTATCTGAGCCCCTGCGCATTTCAGCCCTGTATGCTTGTTGAAAGTTGGAATGAAAAAATGCGGTCTGAGTACTGCGCCCTGAAGAAAAGGTGAATCATTCAGCTCGCTGCAAAGTCTCCAGGGGTCAAGCCATGGAGCTCCGAATATTTCAAAAGGCCTGGTGGTTCCTCTGCCCTCGGAAAGATTGGTTGCCTCAAGAAGACACATTCCCGGATACACAAGTGCAGTGTCAGCGGTTGGCATGTTCGGAGAAGGCATCACCCACCGGGGCTCCTCATTCAATGAAAGAATAACAGGCTCAGGCAGACCATCCATTTCAGCAAAAAGCAGAGCCAGCTCACCGATGGATAAAGCATGCCTGACTGGAATGGGATAAAGACCAACGAAAGATTTGAAATCCAGGTCAAGGACAGGACCCTCGACAATTTCTACACCAAGGGGGTTCGGCCTGTCCACAACTGCAACAGGAATACCAATTTCTGCACATTTCCGCATTGTAAGAGCCATGGAGTAAATGTAAGTGTAGTATCTGCTTCCAATATCAACAAGATCAACAAGAACACAATCTGCTCCTGCAAGCATGCTGTCTGTTGGAACCCTGGTTCTTCCGTACAGGCTGTTCACAGGAACGCCATACCTGCTGTGAATGTACCCCTCCCACTCGATCATATTGTCCTGAGTCTCGCCCCAGTAGCCATGCTGGGGCCCCAGGACGGAATGGAGAACTGATTGCTCATGTAGTATCTTTAATGTGGAGTTGAATAAACTATCTACTGCAGCATAGTGTGAAAGAATACATACTCTGCTGCCAGGCAGATTTTTCCCGGAGAATGGTTTTGTGTTTTTCATAGGCAAAGAATACGAAACCTCTGAGTTTTCAGCAATAGAGAAGGTGACAGGAATATGAATGTTTTCTCTCAGACTTTTGATGCAGTTCAGAAAAGCTGGAAGATCCTCATGGCTGACAAGGAACTTCTTCTTTTTCCTGTTCTTTCCGGAATACTCTGTCTGCTTGTAAGCGCAAGTTTTTACTTTCCGGTCTCCGCGTCAGGCGGAGATGTGAACGAACTCTACATACAGAACCGGGCAGGATTCATTGTTCTTGCTTTTCTCTTTTACTTTTTCAACTATTTTCTGATTACCTTCTTCAACTGTGCTGTGATCGCCTGTACCGAGATAAGATTGGCTGGAGGAGATCCAACTGTAAGCGACGGGTTCAAAGCCTCATGGGCTGTAGTAACTTACATTGCCGCCTGGGCAATGGTGGAAGCCACAGTGGGACTGGCTCTGAAAATGCTGCAAGGCCGAGGAGGAAGAAGAAACTTTCTTACAGGAAGCCTGGGAACACTTTGGACCATGGCATCTTTCTTTGTTGCACCCAGACTGGTTATCGACCGGGTTGACCCGTTCACAGCTCTTAAAAGTGCATGGAGTGATGTAAAGGGAAACTGGGGGCATCAACTGATAGGAGGAGTAAGTTTTGGTCTTCTGGGTTTTCTGGCTTCACTGCCAGCAGTAGTTCTTCTGTTTGCATCCGGGTTTTCAAACCTGGCTGCAGTAGTTTTCACACTGGTGTGGATACTTCTTGTATCACTGCTGATCTCAACACTGAAATCCATCTTTCAGGCTTCACTGTACTTGAGCATGAGAGATGATTCGGTCAGGTAAACTCTATCCTGTATCCTGATTTCAGAAAGATGGTCTGTATTCCCGGTAGATCAAGCTCTGCAATTATTTCATCAGAAAACCAGGGCTTCATGTGAAATACATGAACAGGAATATCAGAGGATCCAAGTTTGTTCAATTCGTCTGCAGCAAGCGAAGGACACAAGTGATCAGAAGCCATTGCTATATCGCGTTTTGAGTCCGGGAATGACACTTCAATAACCACAGCAATAAGCTCTCCCTGCTTGTTTGCCATTCTCCACAGTTTGTCTGTAGGTCCGGTGTCTCCGGAGTAAACCACAATTCCCTCAGCGTGCCTGAAAAGGAATCCCCTTGCTCCTGCAGGATGATTAACAGGAACCGCCATACATTCCACATCTCCCGGAAGAGCTGTCCATACTTCATCCTGAAGTACACGGTACTCCAGAATAGCTTTGCCCTCTATGCGGATTCTCGAGAAATCAGGCCAGAGAAGACCATTCATATAGTGTGATTTAACAATGTTGAGACATGCTTCGCTACCCATTACAACAAGTGGTCTGGTTCTTCTGGAAACCATTGAGTCAAGTATGAATCCAAGGTCCAGAATGTGATCAAGGTGGGCATGAGTCAGAAGAACAACATCTACCAGATCAAGTTCGGGGCCAGGTATCAGTGCAGCACATCCCGCATCAATAAGAACCCTTTCCCCCAGTCTCATACACACTAACCGGTTATCAATGTTTTTCGAACCACTGCTGCCAACCACTTCAATAAACACCTTCGGCTCCTTTCATAACTTTCCTGGGAAGAAGCGGACTTATACCGGTAACTACTTCGTAGTTTATTGTGCCCATCCACTGACCCAGCATCTCTGCTGTGATCTCTTCACTGCCACTTCTGCCCAGAAGAACAACTTCATCCTCCAGATGAGTACCGTGAAGATCCGTAATGTCCACCATGCACAGATTCATGCAAACCCGTCCCAGAACCGGTGCTCGACTCCCTGCAACAAGCACCCAGCCTGTATTACCAACAGACCTTCGGTAACCGTCTGCATACCCCACAGGAAGAACAGCAATTCTGGAATTCCTGGTTGTTCTGTGCGTACCTCCATAACCGATGTAGCTTCCAGCAGGGACTTCCTTTATCTGAACGATCCTGGTTTTCCAGGAAAGCACCGGTCGCAGATCCGGCAGCTTGCATCCGGAAGTTTCCGCAGAAAGTCTGGTTTCTCTGGACGGCCACAGACCGTAAAGACCTATTCCGGTT
>JAGLQD010000346.1 GCA_023136985.1 Candidatus Sabulitectum sp.
TCTTTTGTCCCATGCTCCGTACACTACACTGGGGATCCGGGACACAAGAATAAGCCCTGCACACATAACGCATGGTTCAAGAGTGGCGTAAAGAGTACTGTCTTCCAATCGCCAATCTCCCCTGGCCCTGCAGGCGGCATTAATCACCAGGCACTCAGCATGTGACTGTGGCAGATGCAGTTCTGCTGTTCGGTTAGAATCTTTGAAGACCTCACCATCCCCGGTAACAAGAACAGCACCAACGGGCACTTCGCCCCTGGAGAGGGCTTTTTCTGCCTCCTCCAGAGCCATTTTCATGTATTTTTCGTGCAGTTTCACTTCCCCGCCATCAGTGCTTCAATTTCATCGGGTGTTCTGGGGAAATCAGCTGAAAGAACAATATTCTCTTTCTCTCCCACAAGAACATCGTCTTCTATTCGTATCCCGATACCTTCCTCGGCACTGTAAAAACCCGGTTCAATTGTGAATACCATACCGGGAGCAATTGGTATATCGGAAACATTCTCATCGTGAGTATCAAGACCCAGGTGATGACCGATACCATGGTAGTAGAAATTGCTGATCTCTTCCGGCTCTTTTATTTCACCCCGCCCTATCATTATCTCTTTGTATGCCTCAAGCACCTGATCATTCCACTCTCTGTGAAGTTTTCCCGGGCGAAGCAACTCATTGGCCTTTGCCTGAACTTCCAGAACCATTTCCATAAGTTCCCTCTGCCGTGGAGTGTATTTGCCATTCACAGGAATAGTCCTTGTTATGTCTGAACAGTAGAGGTTCTTCATGGCCCCGTGATCAACAAGAAGCAATTCTCCATCTGAAAGATCGGTATCGTTGCTGACATAGTGAAGGCAGGTAGCTCTGCTGCCTCCGGCAACAATTGCTGAAAATGCAGGAGTTTTCTCTCCTTCTTTCGCCCATTCGTAGATAAGTTCAGCTTCAAATTCCCTTTCATTCATCCCTGGAGCAAGTTTTTTTGCTGCAGCTTCAAAACCCTTTTGTGTAAGAGCGATTGCAGCTTTCATGGTTTCAAGTTCTGATTCGTCCTTGATCATTCTCAGGCTGAATATCTTGTCGGATATGCTCTGCACATCCAGTCCGGGAAAGTGGGTCTTGAAATTGTTCACATAGGAAAGTCTCTTTCCAGGAGAGCCCCCGAGGCCACAGTTGTGCCAGTCAAAGAAGAATCTGCCCAGTCGTTCCCTGGAAACAAGTTTGTTAAGAAACTTGTCCTCGCTCCCGGCAAAGCGAATATCCTTTATACCGCTGTTCTCCTGTGCCTGCTCTTTGGTCAACACAGTTCCGTACCATTTTGCATACGCTTCATCATAGGGGGAAATGTACAGGCATTCCTTTGCTTCGCGGCCCTTAAGTCTCCACATGACTAGGCAGGAGTCCTCCTGGTCGATTCCAGTGAGGTAGTAAAGATTCCGGGATGGGGTGTAGTGATACATCCCGTCGGCACTGGTAGGTTTGGAAGAGGAAGCCTTTATCACAATGCAGTAGTCGTCTTCCATGGTCTCCATCAATCCGGCACGGCGGGACATATATTTTTCTGCTAAATTCATTGCTATCCTTTCAGAACAAGTGTTTCCAGCGAAAGTTTTGGTACATGGTGTACTCCATTCTCATCCCGCCAGTATCTTATTTCTTCGTTGTTTTTTTCCAGCAGTACAGTCTCTGCGGGATATCCAAGTGCGATCACAAGTTCCTGCCTGTAGCCTGGGGCAGGAGCAATGCTATCTGTTAAGCCCCTGTCAAAGTTGAGCAGCATGCAACTGGCTATTCCAGCCCCTGAAGCTGAAAGAACTATGTATGATGATGCTATACCTACATCTATCCCGGTAAAAGACTTTTCTTCCTCCGGGGCATGAACAACGATGTAAGCTGATGGTCTTTTCCCCGGTTCAGGGCCGATCCAGTCTGTAAGATAGCCTGCCCACCCTATACCGGAAAACAAGACCTGTCTTTCCTTTTCGCTTGTAATGATACTGAATCGAAGCCTTTGCAGATTTGAAGCACAGGGAGCAAAACCAGCAACATTAATCATCTCTCTCAGCTTCTCTGAAGGGATTGCTCTTCCCTCCTGAAACCGTCTGTAGCTTCTTGTCTTTTCCGCTAAATCTGAAAAATTCATAGGGACTCCTCGTAATTAAGAACCAGCTTGCATGCCCCACAGCACCAGGCATATGGCTCTGTATTCGACGCTTCCTGAGTTGCTCTTCGGATCAACATCTCTTCAAGCAATGAATATAAGCCTATGCTGTTAAAGAATATTCCCGGGCAGACCAAATTCATATGTGTGGCTCCACTGTTGTGCTGTAGGCCCCAATAAATATCGAACGCTGCATCTTATCAAAACTGGTAGCGGGACGGTATTTGTACCAGATGAGCGCAACAGAATTACACTCACAGCTTGCTGGACTTATACTGGTGTCAGGCTTGGAGTTAAAAGGCTACAGAGACATGGCTTGATCTCTGATAGATCATCTATTTTAGGGTAACGGCAGTACTCAATCGTCTCCTCTTTAGAGCTGCTTAGAATAGAGAGGGTTACGGTATCAGTTAACTACCAGTTTTACTGTTTCTGAAGAATTATTCACTGTCAGTCTGCAGAAATGAACCCCGGCAGGAAGCCCGTGAAATACAAGCTCATTCATTCCCTCCGAGAATACCTCACTGACAGAGGTTTCAAGCCTTCCGGAGAGGTCAAATACCTGCAATGAGACCATACCAGGTTCAGGCAGGTAAAAAATAACAGTTGATAATCCCCGAGATGGATTCTGGAGAGGAGTCAGGTTGAGAATTCCACTTTCCCCCTCTTCATATATACCGAGTGGTGTCCATGATAGTGTGACCTGATCAAGTACCGGTGCCCCGGCTGTACCTGCGGAAAGGATTGCCTTGTACATGAAGTAACTGTCATTCTCTTCCAGTATCCCCTCTAGACTTCCAGGTGAAAACAGGGTATCACTCCACGCACCAAGGTCCAACCAATCATCTGAAGACTTTACCTGAAATGCTATTCGGCTGCCAGATGGAGTTGTAGAGTTCCAATTGAACTGATCCCATCCAGGGTCATTGCCCAGGTATCAGGATACCGGTTCTCAATCCAACCGCATCCTGCGCCATCAAGCATGGTGTTATATCCACCGAAGAGTAGATCCTGTTTCCCGTCTCCGTTCAAGTCAGCAATCTGATACCAATCTGGATCGACGATACCTCCGACAGCCTGGTCAAGCTCCCAGGAATCAGTTGTACCATTAGTATTCCTGTAAAATTGAATCTCTCCGGTTTGATCATTCAGTACCACTGCATCCACATCTCCGTCGCCCTCGAAGTCAAATCCTGTAATCGCGTTCAACATTGCATGATTATCTATGGGATGCTTAATCCATTCAGTCCCAATGCCGTTGCTATTCTCCATGCAGCAGGATTCAAACGGACCACCAAAGAGTACATCAATATCTCCATCGTTATCTACATCTGCAGGATAAAGTGATTTTGCATCATTCCCATTAGTTACTTCAATTGTTTGGGACTGCCAGTTCTCTCCTGTCCCGTTAACGTTCCGCGACACGATCATCACACCCATGGTACTGCAACTGATCACATCCAGGTGCCCATCTCCATCCACATCTGCAACCGCTGCCCATCTAGGAAAGTATTCCTCGTACTCTATAACATGACAGTCGGGAGATGTAATTTCTCTGCCTAAGCTGAGAGCACCGGTTCCGGGAACTGCAACCACCCCGGATCCATACCAGAACTCAGAATTCCATGGGCTGAATGGACCGTACGCTCCAGCACCACCCGACCAGGTGTTTTGAGTTGCTGAATCGGAAAACCCTATAGATACCAGGATCAAACAAATACAATAAGCTTCATCTCGGTTCCCCGATCCGTTTAAAAACTAAAATACAAACCATTCACTCTTATCGAATATTACTAACACGTTTATTTACCAATATTGAATTATATGACCGAGTATAAATCATGACAATTCTTGACAATAGGAAATAATATTTTCTTAATCTCATGTTCTGCTGCTTCAAAAGAAATTAAAAAATCCCGGCACTTGCGTACCGGGATAATACTTGGTAGCGGAAAGCAGGCTTCGTTTGAACCAAATTCTTCGATGGATCAGTTCGTTCATGAATGTCGGGGACAATTCAGAGCAGTTGTAAGCTTTGTAGCAAATTCTCATAACTGTCGCTCAAATGCAAGAGGCCGACGGTACAAGATTTAAGGAGTACTACTACCCTATTCAGCGGGATAAGAAAGGTTTCGCAATTACTCAGTACTTCAGGCAGAGAAGTGATAACATGGTCCGTCGTGAATCCTCTGGAAAAATGCGAAATCCAGCAAATTTATAGCCCTATCCATCAGAACATCCAGAAATCAATCTCTTTAATCTTCGCCCGGCTACGGAGTTCACCAATTCCGATGGAAGTATGAGGCAACCGGGAACTGTCTACATCTGAATACGCTATTTCCCTTATTGCCGGCCAGAGAAGCGAGCCATTCCCAGTTATCTCCGCGGGAATGAGATTGTCATTGTACAGCCCGTGACCGGATTCCACTTCCAGCGAATGTATCGCCGTCTGCATTATTACTTCCCGATTCTGGAGATAGGCTTCCCTCAGCAGTTCGGCATATGCGTATTTCCTTCCCCCTGAAACAGAAACCTCGACAACACAGTGTAAAGTGATTTCCCCGTCTTCTTCAGAAGGTCCTGATTCGAAACCCCAGGGCTCACCGGGCCCGGCCACAGTGGAGATCTCAAAGAGGAAAACTGCGTTTTCACTGCTCTCTATCACATCGAAAAGTCCAACACGAAAGTAGCCGTTACTGTCCCTGCTCATGGGTTCTATACTGAAGTTACTGCATACTTCAACATCAGAAGAGGATCTGAATGTAAGATGCATCTGTCCTGCGAAGGGATGCTCCTGCAGGTATTGGGTGGTGATTTCCGCAGAGTCAGCAGAGGTTCCCCACCTTTCTACATCAAGGTCATGTGAAAGAAAATATCTTTCCCTGTCGCCCTGCCGGGGTCCGGTTTCGCTGGTACATTGAATCAGGTAAGCTCCAGCAGGAAATTCTGACGCATCAACAGCCTGAGAGATTCCCCGGCTACAAGACCTTCGTACAATAACCTGCAAAAGGAACGCCCGTCAGTTTAATAGATATCAACTCTGCACCTGCCCTGCTCTTCTTTAGTAAACTTAGAAACAATGACAGGAAGTAGCCATGAGTATTCATCCAAAAGAAAGAGATCAATCCTGATATAGAAGACATACTGATGCATCTTTTCAGTCGTCCACCTGGGCTGTTTTCTTCCCCAGACAAAGCAATAACCGGCACTTTCGTGCCGGGTATGTCATTCGGTATGGTAGCGGGGACGGGGTATGGAGCCGATGAGCGTAACAGAATTACACTCACTTCATATTGGCCTATACTGGTGTCAAATTTGGAACTAAAAGGTTGATACGGCTTGGGATAAGGGTATAAAAACATCGGAAAATCTTTGCCCAAAGGCATCATTTGTGTCAGATGCGTCATCAATCAGTCAATTCGCTCACCGTCAATTAAAAGAGAAATGCTAACTCAGCTTCAAAAAAACTATCGTCACCATATCTTTCTTTAGCCAGCTTATTTAATTTGTTTGAAGATTGACAGACAACACCATACACGTTATAGATACATCATCATAAGTAACCTATAACGGAAGTAATGCAATGAAAAACCCGTTCAGGTACGGCGGAATTGTCAGCAGCGATTCTTTCTGCAACAGAATTGATGAACTTACAGAGCTAATGCGAGTTGTCCGGAATTCCGGGAAACTCTTCCTGTATGGTGAAAGGCGAGTTGGTAAATCCTCACTCCTCCATCATCTCATAAGCAGCCTTGATGAGGACAACTTCACAGTAGCTTTCGTAGATGTCTGGCGCTGCACCAACACATCCGATTTCATCCGTGAGTGCGCCAGAACCTTCGGATCAACGGGCAGTCAAACCCCGGAAAGCCTTCTCCAGCGAGCAAGAAAACTTTTCACCGGGCTAGCGCCCGTTCTTACCGTTGATGATTTCGGGAAACCTCAGCTGACATTTACCTCTGGTCACAGGAAAATAGACCCTCCGCTTCTGTCAGAGGTATTGAGTGCGCCTGGAAGAATAGCGGAATCGTCTCCGAAAAAGCAGGTTCTTGTTGTATTCGACGAATTCCAGGAAATACGGAGCTTCAAAGACGACAGGATCGAGAGAATGATAAGAAGCGAGGTTCAGAAACATAGCAATGTTGCGTACATCTTCTGCGGAAGCCGCAGGCACATGATAAGGGATATGTTCCTTAAGAGCGGAAGCCCTCTGTACAGGAGCGCCGGTCATTACCCTATTGGTAACATAGCGCTGGAACACTGGAAACCTTTTATCAAAGAGCGTTTTGAGATGAAGGGTATTCCGATCAGCGATTCTATCATCGAGAATATTTTCTCTATAACGGATGGGCACCCGTACTACACTCAGATGATCTGTGACATTCTGTGGGACTCATGTGAGCCGGTGCAAGAACCGGGAGAAGAAATACTGGCTGAAGCGCTGCAAACGTTGCTTGAAAGGGAAGGAGCGGGCTTCAGTGCTATATGGGAATCGCTGCCTTCCAACCCTAGAAAAATGCTTATCGCTGCCGCTTTCGAAAAACCCCTGATTCAACCGTTTTCCGGAGACATCGTATCAAGATACAGCCTCGCCAACCCATCCAGCGCAAGGAACGGCCTTGAATATCTTGTTAAACATGATCTCATTGAATTCAGCAAAGGAACATATTACATCTCTGACCGGTTCATGGCCCTCTGGCTGCAGAGAAGGTTCGCCGCTTCCCATTAGTGATGACACTAACTTTATCTAAGCCTGCAGCATATATCTACAGGAAATCTAAAGACTCTCTCAAACTGCATATTGTTTTACACCGCCTTCCGCTCTGACTGATGTCTTATTGCCAACAAGTATCAATGGCTGAGTCGTACCCATCCCTGATGGTGTGGAAACATGGGTAGATACTGACCGTTGCCTCCCCCATTTGAGCCACAGTTATCAGAATGTAATTTCTGAGACAAAAAAGAACCCTGCCTCTTTCGAGACAGGGTCTTTATGTGATTTGGTAG
>JAGLQD010000347.1 GCA_023136985.1 Candidatus Sabulitectum sp.
TTCACCTACTGTATTGCCTGATATCTCGTGAATTCCCCTGTTGCCAATGAGCACTGCACGAGCCTCCGACCTGATTCTTGATCCCCCACAGTCATCGCAGGTGTACTTGCGGAAGAATTTCTCGTAGTACTTTCTCATGTCATCGCTGCCTGTTTGATGATAGAGCCTGTCAATCCGGTGTACAATGCCTTCAAATGGCCCGCTCCAGTTGCCGGAGGAATGATTTGTCTTCCAGCTCACATCGAATTCTTTCTTGCCGGAACCGTACAGGATCATTTCCTTAACTTCCTCCGGTAATCGAGTCCATGGAGTATGAAGATTGAAGTTCAGCTCCTGGCACATTGTTCGAAGAGAAGCAGCCACCCATCCCTGTGGAATTCCCCAGGGAACAATGGCACCTGACTGTATTGTCATGGCAGGTTTCGGGATGATAAGATCAGGGTCAACCTTTAGTATGTAACCAAGCCCTGAACACCTGGGACACATGCCCAGGGGGTTGTTGAAACTGAAAAGCTGGGGTGATAATTCAGGAAGACTGATCCCGCAGTGCAGGCAGGCGTTGTGTTCGCTCATCATGGTTTGTTTGCCTGTGTCCGAATCAATAACGGCTATCACACCACCGCCAAGTTTTGATGCGGTTTCAACAGAATCATTCAGTCGGCTTTCGATGCCTGGTTTGATCACAATTCTGTCAACAACAACTGAGATCGAGTTTCGTTTTTTCTTGTTCAGTTCCGTTACCTGATCCAGATCTGTGAGTTCGTTGTTCAGGAGAATTCTTACGAAACCCTTTTCACGAATATCTGAAAGCAGTTCTTCGTGAGCCCCTTTGCGGTTGGTTAGTACCGGGGCTGTTATCATGATCCGGGCTTCATTCTTCATGCCCAGAATGGTATCCGTCATCTGCTGAGATGTCTGGGTGGTGACCTTTCTTCCGCAGGTGGGGCAGTGAGGTGTGCCTGCTCTGGCATAGAGCACTCTCAGGTAATCTGCAATCTCTGTGACTGTTCCAACAGTGGATCTGGGGTTGTGGCTGACTGTTTTCTGCTCGATTGAGATAGCAGGAGAAAGGCCTTCGATTGATTCAAACTCTGGCTTATCCATCTGCCCGAGAAACTGACGGGCATACGAAGAAAGAGATTCTATGTATCTTCTCTGACCTTCTGCGTAGAGAGTATCAAAAGCGAATGAACTTTTTCCTGAACCGGAAACACCTGCACAGACAACCAGAGTTTCTTTAGGAAACTCTACTGATATCCCTTTGAGATTGTGTTCTCGAGCTCCTCTTACCGTAATTTTATCGCTGGACATACACACTCCTGTTTTGCGTGACCCCTAATATACAACAGTGCTTGCGTGTGTCACATTTGCACCATTGCAGGGAGGCGATGTGTCAGAAAAGAAGAGAGTAGAGCGTATTGTGTTGTGGTAGCGAGTGATAGCTTTCATGATGTAAATGGCATGACAATTGCTTTAGATGTGCATGGCAGCGGAGATTGCCGTTGCGGCTCAAACATGATTATACGAATAGATATAATATAAATACCTAAAAGGAGGAACAAGAATATGAGTAAAGTGATAGGAATTGATCTGGGTACAACGAACTCATGCGTTGCAGTTATGGAGGGTGGCGAGCCTGTTGTTATTCCCAACGCGGAAGGAACCCGCACAACTCCGTCGGTGGTTGCCTTTAACGAGAACGGCGAGAGGCACATTGGAGTTGTTGCACGGAGACAGGCAGTGGCCAACCCCGGCAATACCATTTTTTCCATCAAGCGTTTTATGGGAATGCACATGGGGGAAACAGACAAAGAGATCAAAAGAGTGCCTTTCAAAATAGTGGAAGGCAAGAGCAATGATGCATGGGTAGAGGTATTCGGGAAGAAGTATTCCCCTGCTGAGATAAGCGCCATGATCCTGCAGAAAATGAAACAGACAGCAGAGGATTACCTGGGAGAGAAAGTAACACAGGCAGTTATTACAGTTCCTGCTTATTTCAACGACAGTCAGAGGCAGGCCACAAAAGACGCAGGCAGGATTGCCGGTCTCGAAGTGCTTCGCATAGTCAACGAACCCACCGCAGCTGCACTGGCTTATGGTATGGATAAGCAGAAGGGGAACTCGACTATCGCCGTTTATGATCTTGGTGGCGGAACCTTTGATGTTTCAATTCTTGAGATAGGCGATGGAGTATTCGAGGTGAAGTCAACCAACGGTAACACTCATCTTGGCGGAGATGATTTTGATCAGGTGATCATTGACTGGATGGTCAGCGAGTTCAAGAAAGATCAGGGAATTGATCTTTCTGCGGACCAGATGGCAATTCAGAGACTTAAGGAAGCTGCAGAGAAAGCCAAATGCGAGCTTTCAACCACAAAGAGCACTGACATCAGCCTGCCATTCGTTACAGCAGACGCAGCAGGTCCCAAACACCTGAGCTTGACCCTTTCAAGGGCAAAGTATGAGCAGCTTTCAGCGGAACTTGTGGAGCAGACCGTGAAGCCATGTCTTCAGGCTCTTAAGGATGCAGGAACAGCACCCTCTGACATCAGCGAGGTAATTCTTGTTGGTGGTATGACCAGAATGCCTCTTGTTCAGCAGAAGGTGACAGAAATATTCAAGCGTGAGCCGCACAA